>JAZFRU010000047.1:0-2770 GCA_036445815.1 Acidobacteriota bacterium
CAGATCGCACGAAAATCCCTGGAAAACAATCCGTTGCGGACCTGGTTCACAAAACGCACCAGAGCCGGGCCCAGCAGATCCTCTACTTGAACGATTGGAGCGTTGCTGTTGATGTCGCGCACGGTGACCCGTTTGCCGATACTCGATATGACATCGAGATGTGTACGTGCGGGAATCTTGACCAGGTGGGCCGGCAGGCGCCGATTCAGGAGCAAGCCGTGAAATGTCTTGGCCTGTTCCGCGAATCCGAAGAAGTCGTTCTCGGCGAAGGTGATCAAAAAAGGCGGGGTGCCGTTGTCGGCGCTGGCTACCTTCAATGAGGGGGACGCGTCACGCTGCCCTTCAACATTTCTGCCAAAGGTCTCTTCTCCGAGGTAGGAGCTGGCGCCCAGGTCGTGGCTGTTGAGGACATCATAGAGGCCGCTGATGGTCATGACTCCCTTGATATTCTCCGGTCGGAGACCATGTCGATTGAGATATTTCGGGTCCAGCGCCAGCAGAGAGACCAGGTGCCCTCCTGCCGAGTGTCCCGCCAGGAAAATCTCGTCGGGATCGATCCGGTAGTCGCCGGCATTATTGTGAATCCAGGCAAAGGCCCGGGCGATGTCTTCGACGTGGGCGGGGTGCTGGGCCGCCGGGGAGAGCCGGTAATTGACCGAGGCCACTCCTACACCTCTGGAGGTGAACAGCTTGACGAAGTTGACCAGCCCCTGCTGGGATTTGTCTCCGCCTCTCCAGGCGCCTCCGTGAACAAAGAGCACCAGGGGGAGCCTGGACTCGCCTTCGGGTAGATAGAGGTCCAGGGTATGAAACCTGGGGTCGGCATCTGGCCCTGAGAAGTAAGGGACATCCTGGACCACTCGCAGGGTTGATTGAGGGATTGCGCTTTGAGTGACGAAAGCCACAATGGCAATGATGAAAATTAGATGAGATGTTGTTCTTATGCCACAGATGATCATAGGTCGATTCATGTCGGTAAGCTCCCTGGTGTTGAAGGAGGCCTGCAGAGGGTTATCCTCCTGCCATGAAACCAAACTGCCTGATCTTGATAGGGGTGTCAATGCTCATAAGAGTGTCTCGGCTCGTTTGTCGCTTGCCTCGGGGAGGATGTGCATGCCATTCTAGTAACCATCTTGTAGGGGGGACCTTCCATGCAGCAACAATCTTATGATTTGATCGTTGTGGGATCCGGGACGGCCGGACTCATCCTGGCGGCGCGGATCGCCGAGCACGGGGTGCATCCCAGAACCGGCGAGCCGCTGAGAATCGCCTCCATCGAGGCGGGGCCCTACTGGAAAGGAGATTTGCGTCCCGGATACGGCATCCCGTCGCGCCGTCAGATGATCACCAACTTGAGTGGGCGTCGATACCAGTGGCCCACGGGGTTTGCCAAAATCGTGGGGGGATCTTCAACTCACTGGGGCAATGCCTCTCTCTTCCCTTTTGATAGCGACTATCTGCGCTGGTACAACGAGACGGGAGTCGATTGGAGCAAGGACAAGCTCCAGGACGCCGTCGCCGAAGTGACCCGAATGTACAATTTCCACCAGGCGCCGGAGGTCACACTGGGAGAGGGAAATCGATTGTTTCGCACGGCAGCCCGGCAGATGGGCTACCAGACGACTCGCTTTCCCATGACCCGAACCAACTGCCTTTATTGTGGTTATTGCGGTTCGGGCTACCTGTGTCGAACCGACAGCAAGTCCTCCTCGCTGGTCTACATCCCCATCGCTGAAAAACACGGAGTCGAGATCATCCCCGACACCGAGGTTGAGCAGGTCTTGTTCGATAAAACAGGAGAGCGCGGACGGGTCACCGGAGTGAGCTACCGACAGGGCGATCAGACCGGAATATTGCGTGCTCCCAAGGTCCTGCTCGCCTGCGGAGTGATCAATACCCCGGTTCTGTTGATGCGTTCCGGATATGGTTCCAGGGAACTTCTGGGAGATAAACTGAAGGTGGAGAACCCCAATGTGGGAAACCACTACAATTCCGATCAGGCCTTTGCCGTCACGGCCATCTCCGACAAGCCTCTGATGGAAGCGGGTCGAGGAACCAACA
The DNA here is from genome assembly GCA_036445815.1 of Acidobacteriota bacterium. Taxonomy (GTDB): domain Bacteria; phylum Acidobacteriota; class UBA6911; order RPQK01; family JADFOI01; genus JAPYTY01. Next base: position 2,062 of record JAZFRU010000047.1, read on the forward strand.
ACGGGAACTACTTTTTCGACTATGGAGAACCGGACGGCGATTTTAATTTAATGATCAGCTCCAATTATGCCAACCGACTGATCGTGCCGCAGTCGGCCGCCATCAGCGGCTACGCACCTGAATTCGGCCGACAGCACAAGGAATACATGAAGACCGCCTGTACCCGTATTTCAGGCGTGCTGATGCACCAGACCGGTTCCAAGAATTCTCGAGGCCGGGTGTTGCCGGACGGATCCAGGGAGTACTCGAGCGATCCTCGCATGATCCAGCGTTTCGAGGAGGGCGGCGAACTCTGCCGCAAGGTGCTCGCAGGAATGGGTCTCAAGAAGATTCGGAGCGGGAATATCGCCGAACGGGTCCGCGCTTATCGAGGAAACGTGCATGCCATGGGTTCCTGCCGGGCCGGAGTGGATCCCAGGGAATCGGTGGTGAATCCCCGGTTCGAGTCTCACGACATTGAGGGGTTGCTGATCTGTGACGGGAGCGTCATTCCACGCTGCGGTTCCAGCGAAGCCTGTATTCCGATTGTGACGGTGGCGGCCTTCGCCTGGCGCCGCGTTGTTGAAGACCACTTCTCCTAGGGCTTACACCACAGAGACACGGTTTTTCCACCACAGAGACACTGAGACACAGCGAAGAAAATTCCTTCCCTTTTCTTTCGTGGAACGTGGAACCTGGAACGTGAAACGCAGCCGAGCGAGGCGAGGCT
>JAZFRU010000048.1:0-3497 GCA_036445815.1 Acidobacteriota bacterium
GGGAGCTACGTGTCCTACCTGCGCGAGAATTACGACAACACGTACGAGAACATGGGGACAGCAACCTCGTGGGTGTCCTATGGCCCGCAATGGGCAGAGGCCGGCTCAGCTCCGTTCAGCCGTCACAAGGGATACACGAGAGAAGGCGGAATCGTGAGCCCTATGATCATTTCCGGCCCCGGGGTCGCCGCCCGTGGTGCGATCAACACTTCCTACCTGACTGTCATGGATTTGGCGCCGACGTTCCTCGCGCTCGGCGACGCGGAGTACCCGATGGATGGATCCGTTTCGCCGATGCTGGGTGAGAGCATCGTCGGCTTACTCTCTGGTAATGCTTCCTTTGTGCATGACGACAGCTACACCACGACCTTGTTCCACGGAGGTCGCGCGTTCCTCAGACAAGGAAAGTGGACGCTAGTAAACCTCGAACCACCTTTTGACGAATCCAAGTTCGAGTTGTTCGACGTGGAAGCTGATCCCGGCGAAACCACCAACTTGGCCGAGGCAGAGCCGGAACGATTAGCACTGATGATCGAGCTATGGCGAGTCCAGCGGAGAGAACTAGGAATCGTCTTGCCCCAAGATCTGTAACTCGACGGGCGGCAACAAAGTACTTCCGGCAGGACACCACGTTCAGTCGGGAATTGCTTCCTAACATGGAAATGGAGCTGACGAGCCGGGGCGCTCTACGTTTGTGTGGTGTCCGCAGCACCGCGTTGGGCGCCGCGCGGCTCGCAGCTCATTTCCGGTCCGTTAGCTCAGCCATAGAGAAGTCGATCTTGTCAGCCGCCCTATCGCCCACTTGGACGTATAACGCCCTTACCGGAAAGTGGGATTGAAGGACCCCACTGGCGGTCTATTGGACGGTTTGCCGACTATACGTCCATGTGACGGTATTCAGGCCAGAAAGAGAAGCAGAAGTCATTGTTATGCAGCATGTTACGGAGATTTATGGTAGGGAGGAGGGATGGGGCTGTTCTACCCACCATATGGAGCCTGATCTTACGGTCACTTCCCCGTCGGCACCAGGCGTTTGAGTTCTTCAAACCAGTTGAGGACGACTGCCGCGAGAAGTTCGCTTCTGGTTTCACTCAGGTCATCATCCTTTAAGGTTCCAGTCCCGCTCGGCGCATCAGGTCATCAAAGCGGGGGTCGTCCTGTAGAGGTCTGAAAGCGGGAACTTTCTTGAGCCAGGGAAAGAAGATATGGCGGGACTCGTAAACTTTTTCCAGCCATCGAAATGCCTGATCCTTATCACCCAGAGTAGTGTAGATTTGGGCTAGATCCCAGTAAGCGATGAGGGTTGGTGCGCTTTCCTCCAACTCAGCTGCTACTCTCGCTGCCTCATCCCTCCGGCCGGCCAGTGCATAAGTATGCCCAAGAGCCCCTCTCGCAAGAGGGGTGGTCTCGGCCAATTTTTGGTGCGCCGCAATGGCCTCCTCATACATCCCCTTTTCGGCATAGGTACCTCCCAGAACCAACAGGCCCTGGAGCAATTCGGGGTCTATTTCGAGCGACCTCTGCGCTTCCTCTATTGCCTCATCGTATCGCCCTGCAACCCACCAGTACCACCACCCCAGCCACGCGGTGTAGATCGGAAAGAACGGATCAAGTTCCACGGACCGTTTCAGTCTCATCTCAGCTTCATCCAAGCGTCCGACGACATCGAGATACCACCCGTAGTGGGCCTGAGCGCGGGCAAGATTGGGTTCAAGCTCCAAGGCACGCAGCAAGTACGGTTCAGCACCTGCCACGTCCCATTCATAGTAGAGTTTGACTTCACCCATAGCCAGGTGGGCTTCTGCCAATGTGTCGTCCAGGCTCAACGCCCTGAGTGCTAAGGCTCTGGCTCGTGGGAAGGCATCTTGGAAGGGCGCAGGCATGTGAGCGATGTCGCTATAAGCAGCCGCCAATCCAGCATAGGCTAAGGAGTTCGCCGGGTCTATGTCTATTGCCTGTTGGAGATGTGCCAGTCCTCGTTCGATCCCTTCCGGTGTATACTTGTTCAGGTAATACGTCCCTCTGAGATAGGCCTCATAAGACTCTTGGTTGACCTTGCGTATCGCCGTCAGCCGCGCTTCTTCTTCAGGCGTTACTGCAACCTCGACTTGCCGAGCGATAGCTTGTGCCACTTGGCTCTGCAGCCTGAGCAGGTCGCTGAGATCGCGCTGGTATCCCTGAGACCAGAGTAGCTCCTCCGTGGTCGCGTGAATCAGGCGCACGGTGATTCCCGCTTCCTGCCCAACACGTTGGACCGATCCTTCAACCACTGCGCCTACATTCAACTCCTGTGCAATCTCTGCCAAGGGTCTATTCATCCCCTTGAACCGCATTACCGAAGTCCTCGAAATCACCCGCAGAGCCCCGATCTGGCCGAGGGCAGTAATCAGCGCCTCGGTCATCCCGTCGGCGAGGTAGTCTTGATCCGGATCTCCTGAAACGTTCTCAAATGGAAGCACCGCGATGGATTGAATCCGGGGTGCCCCGCCCACTCCCACAACCTGTGACAGCCAACCACGCCATCCGCCTACATCCAAGCCAACAAGAGTTGTCAACGCTGCGACTAGGGTGAGAACTGTTAGCACCAGCATTTGTCGCCGAGTGAGCCTCAGGCGACCCGGGATGAATGGAACCCCACCGGCTAGTTGCTCCAAGTCAATCCGCACTTCTGCAGCCGATTGGCAGCGGTCCTCGACTCGCTTGGCCAGCATCTTCTGTAAAGTGTGCTGAAGCACTTCAGGAAGCTCTGGGACGTAGTCGCTCAGAGGCGACAGTTCATCTCTCAGAATAGAGCTGGCAGTGTCCAGTGGCGAAGCTTTCTTGAAAGGATGGACGCCGGTGAGCATCTCAAATAGCACCACGCCAAAGGAGAAGATGTCCGATTGAGTATCTACCGCTTGGCCACGAATCTGTTCCGGAGACATATAAGGTATAGTCCCCAGTGTGGAGCCTTCCCTGGTGAGAGCGGTGGTGATCTCCTGTTCCTGGCCCTCGGCTGGGGTAACCCGCTTGGCCAGACCAAAGTCCAGCACTTTCACATGACCCTGTGGGGTCAGCATGATATTGGCAGGCTTCAGATCGCGATGGACAATGCCCTGTTTATGAGCCTCCTCCAGTGCTTCAGCAACCTCAGTGGCTTTTTCGAGTGCATCCTTCAAGGGCAGAGGCCCTCCAGCTAATTTGTCCTTCAGGGTCTGTCCCTGGATGTACTCCATGGAGATAAAGGATTGGCCTTCCTCCTCTCCGACCTCATAGATCTTGCAGATATAGGGATGGTCCAGAGCAGCAGCCGACTTGGCCTCCCGTAGGAAGCGCTTTTTAGAAGTGGCGTCTTGCTGCATCTCCTCGGGCAGAAACTTCAAAGCAACTTTACGATCCAGCGTTGTATCCTGAGCCAGGTAGACCTCACCCATGCCACCCTGGCCGATCTTTTCAAGAATCTTGTAGTGGCTAATGGTCGTCCCTACCATAGGTACTGCCCCTGGTTTTGACGCAAG
>JAZFRU010000049.1:0-2393 GCA_036445815.1 Acidobacteriota bacterium
CTTTTGTTTGTCGGCATCTGTTTCACCGTTTTTTGTGGGACCGTGTTTCCGATTGTTTCGGAATGGGCCACGGGTGAAAAGATTTCGGTTTCAATTCCATTTTTCAATACGGCAAACATGCCCTTGGGGTTGGCGCTATTGTTTCTGACCGGCGTGTGTCCCCTGATCGCCTGGCGGAAGGCCTCATGGAAGAACTTCCAAAGAAATTTTGTGATGCCTCTGGTAGTTGGGTTAATGACTGGAGGCACGTTGTTTGGGTTGGGCGTGCGAGGCCTCATTCCGTTGCTGTTCTTTTGTGCCAGCGGATTTGTGGTGACGACGGTCGTGTATGAGTTCTACAAAGGGGCACGCGCTCGCCAAACCATTCGGCCGTCTGGGTTCGTGCCGGCCCTGTTTGATCTCACCCTGATGAACAAGCGCCGCTACGGAGGCTTCATCATTCACGTGGGAGTGGTGGTGGTGTTTGCGGGCATTATTGGCAGTTCCTTCTTCAAGAGCGAGGAACTCTTCACCGTCAAAACCGGGGATGAGTTTTCCCTGGGTGACTACACCTTGCGATTTTTGGATCTGACGACAAGAAATGATCCGGAAAAGGAAGTCGTGTCGGCACGATTGGAGATCTTGAAAGGGGGCGTGAGCCAGGGGCAGTTGATTCCGGAAAAACACTTTCATCACAAGAGCGAACAGCCGATGACAGAAGTGAAGATCCATTCCACCTTGATGGAGGACCTCTACGTGGTTTTGTCGGGATGGGATGATCAACAACAGGTCACCTTTCACATATTTATCAATCCGATGATTCAGTGGATCTGGATCGGCATTGCCGTCATGGTGTTGGGAGGAGTGTTCGTTCTCTTTCCCAACAAGCAGCCGGGGCCTGCCGTGTCCTTGAAGAGATCCGAGGAGGAAGTCCAAGATGAGGCTGCTTAAACCAACTCTTCTGGGGATTCTTTTGTGCAATTCCCTGACCTGGGCACAGGCCCCTTCCCAGCGGGAGATGGTTGACCGAATCACCGAACATCTCATGTGCACGTGCGGATGTCCGCATCTGATCGGCCAATGTGGCGATGAATGTGGTGTAGCGCCCCAGTTAATTCATGAGATCTCCAACCTGGTGAGTCAGGGGAGTACCGAGGAGGAAGTGTATGCGGCATTCGAGGCCAAATATGGTATGGCCGTTCTTGCCGTTCCCAGGGCGGAAGGATTCAATGTGCTGCTGTGGGTGCTTCCTTTCCTGGGGATTTTCGTAGGTGCCGTCATCGTGGTTGTGGTGGTCCGCAGCTTGACACCCAGCAACCTTGGGCAGGAAGCCTCAAAGGAGTCGGCAGGAATTGATGACAGCTACCGTGAACTCATCGACAGGGAAGTGGGACATTAAATGGCTTTGCTGTTGGCTCCGGTACTCTTGATCGTCGGGGTGCTTTATATCGCTTATCCTCTCCTGAAGGAGGCGGAAGAAACGGAAGTCTGGGCGACTGATGAGGGGAGTGCCAAAGCCAAGATTGATCAGGAAAAAAGTGACATCATCAACGTGTTGAGAGACATCGATATGGATTATCGGACGGGTAAGTTGACCCAGCAGGATTACGAAGCCCTGAAAGCCGACTATGAGCATCGTGCCGTCGGAGTGTTCCAGCAGCTGGAGGAACTTCAGAAGAGGGGCGGTCAAGACAGGAAGAAAAACTCCTGACGATGTTGGATTCCTCCGCTTCTCTTCTGCGAATTTCTGGAGTCACCAAGACATTCGGCCCCGTGAGAGCCGTTATCAACGTGGATTTGGAGGTGTGTTTCGGCGATTTTCTGGTGATTTTCGGTCCCAATGGTGCGGGAAAAACAACTCTTTTGAGAATGGTGGCAGGTCTCACTCAGCCCACTCGTGGAGAAATTAGCTTCTCATCACAGGATGGCCCCTCCAAGCGAGAAAGGGTGGGTTATGTTTCCCACCAGAGCTTTCTTTACAATCAACTGACGGGGATTGAAAATCTGATTTTTTACGGTCGCCTGTACGGGATCGACAAGGCCGAAGACCGGGCCGACGCGATGCTGGCCAGAATGGGGCTTCGCGATGCTCGTCATCAGAGCGTGGGAGGGTATTCGCGCGGCATGAAGCAGCGGTTGACTCTGGCACGCGCTCTCCTTCACGAACCTGACCTGCTGCTGCTCGACGAGCCTTACACAGGGTTGGATCAACACGGCAGTCGGATCCTCACCGAAGTGTTGCAGGGTTTGAAGCAGGAAGGGAGAACCGTGTTGCTTATCACGCACAATCTGGGTGCGGGCCTGGAGTTGTGCAGTCGAACCATTATTCAGAACAAGGGACAACTGGCCTTTCAGGCCACCCGCCAGCAGCTGGATGCATCGGAATTTGAAAGAATCTACTTCCAGGTGGTGGA
>JAZFRU010000050.1:0-15458 GCA_036445815.1 Acidobacteriota bacterium
GCCACTACCGGGACTGGAACCCATCGAATATTTCTACGGTTGTGGAGGTTCCAAAAAACGGGACGGATGGAAGGGGGTAACAACCACCCGCCCCTACGAACAAGTATAGTCAGGACTCTACCAGTGGTCGTCGATGAGGTCGAGCAGGATAGGCCAGAGAGGTCGGACTTCCGACAGTATTTGACAAAAAGGGGTGTCACTTCTAATTGAAGGCGGTGCCGGAGGCCTGATTCTCGGGACAGGGTCGACCGACTTGCCGGCGAGAGCCTGTCATCTTCCAAGGATCGAAACCCCATCCCAGAACAGAAATCTTCCGGTCCTCACCAGCCACGAGAACCGATTTGCGGTATCAGCAGCAATCCACTTGAGATCATTGGGCTGGCAGGATGGCAGCCGATGATGATAAAAATGTGCCGGATCGCATGAGTGGAACCAAAAAGGGGTTTGAAATGTATCTGAAACCGGGCCTGTTTGTATCGGTTCGGGGGGATTCCAAGCTTGAATTCGCCGCCGTGGTCAGCTCGGTCCAGGAAGATCTCATGTCCCTGGAGCTGGTGACGCATGGCCGCGAGTCGGCTTTTCAGGAAGGTGAATCGGTCAGCCTTCGATTCTGGGATCAGGAGACCATGGCCTACCACTGGAAGACAGAGGTGAGTCAAAGTATTCCCGAGAAAAACCTCCTCACTCTTTCCATACGAGAGGCTGGAACCGTGCACAAGAGGAGATCTTACCGGGTACTGACCCCGATTCCCTTCATGGTGACGGTCATCCAGTCGGCGGAGCGCGAGCTGATCGGTAGGCAGATTCTGGATCTCAAAACCCTGAATCTCAGCCTGGATGGGATGTTGTTTCAGACTGAACTGCCACTGCAGAAATCGGATCGATTGGGTCTCGATTTGAAGCTGGCCCAAACATTGAATGCGATCGGATGGGTTGTACGATCCGAACTCCAGGACACAGGTCTCTATTCGGTTGCCGTGATGTTCCTTGTGCTGGACGAGGATGAGCAGCGTCTACTGGTACAGTTGCTCGGCGATCTGGCCTGAACCGATCTTCAGAAACTCCTTTGAGTGAACGTCGTTCAACAGGCGGTCGCTGACCTGTCTCCACTTCTCCCATTGCCTTGGACTCATCGAGAGACATATCATGGGAGAAATTGTTCTGATCCTCTTCTGAAAAGGGAGAAACGTGAATCACAAGACACGGTTGATGGGGTTTCTGATCACCGCTGTGTGCACCCTGACGGCGGCCCGTCCACTTCTGGGCGCTGTTGAACCTTCGGACGAGACGGGTTGCCAGGCCCTTGCCGGCATCCGAAATCTCACCCTGATCCAGACGGTACTGCGTCCAGAAAAAGATGGGATACCTTCGTATTGCTACGCTCGGGGGATCATCTCTCCGGCCATTCACTATCATGTCCAGCTTCCTTTGCTCGAGAACTGGAATGGTCGACTTCTCAACATCGGAGACGGTGCCAAGGACGGGGATCTGGACTTTGCCGATCAACGTCTGGCCCAGGGCTATGCAGTGGCCAACAGCAATATGGGACATGATGCCGGTGCCGAGGCGGGGGCATCCTTCGGCTACAACAACCGGCAGTCGGAAATCGATTTTGGCTACCGGGCCGTACATCTGACGGCCGAGGCTTCCAGGACCCTGGTGAGTGCGTATTACGAAGAGGAGCCGGCCTATTCCTATTTCGAAGGCTGTTCCAGCGGTGGTCGGGAGGCCTTCATGGAAGCTCAGAGGTTCCCCGAGGACTTCGACGGCATTGTCGCTGGGGCTCCGGCAATCTTTTACCAGCGAGCCAACGCCAATCACGTGTGGATGCTTCAGAGAATCTATCGAAACAACCTGGCCGGCAATCTTGCTTATGACCAGGACGGTGACGGCGTTCCGGAGAGTCTGACCAAGATGGAGATCCTGGCCAATGCGGTCATGAACAAGTGTGACGGGCTGGATGGGATCACCGATGGTGTGATTGACGATCCCCTGGCCTGCGACTTTGATGTGGATGTCGATCTGGCCGGCAAGAAGTGCCCCGGCAACGTGGATGGGGACACCTGCTTTACCCAGGAACAGTCCCAGATCATCAAGGACATCTACCGTGGGTCAACAGACAGCAACGGAGTGCAGGTCTTCAGTGGGAAAACCCTGGGGACGGAGCGGGCCTGGGCGGATGGTCTTTTCCCCCATGCCGGAAACAACATGAGCCCCGCCCGGCTGGGAACCGCCGAGCGTCCGGGTACGGCTGCCGATCATATGAATTATCTCTTTTATGAAGAGGATCCGGGCGTCACACTGCCGAGTTTCACGGATCTTTCCCAGGTCCCGGACAAGACCGGACACCCGCCGGAGTTTGCCTGGTGGGAATTTGATATCGATGACGTCACCTCCGGCAAAGGGGATCTGATGATGTCGATCACCGAGGCCACCGACCCCGACTTGAACCGGTTCTTGGTGGGGAACAACGGGAAAATGATCGTCTACCATGGATGGGCCGATGCCTGGGCCAATCCCGAACCCACGGTGAACTATTACCGGGAGGTGGTCACAACGACTTTTGGAGGCGATGTCAGTGCGGCACGGGAGAACATCCGGCTTTTTATGGTGCCGGGCATGGATCATTGTCGCGGAGGTCCGGGACCCAATACCTGGGATAAACTGGCCCCTCTGGTGGCCTGGGTGGAAAAGGGAAAGGCTCCTGATCATCTTATGGCCACTCACAGCAGCGATGGGAAGGTGGACAATGAACGTCCCCTTTGTCCCTATCCCGAGCGAGCGATTTACACGGGGCCGGCCGGCGGCAGGAGCGATCGGCGCAACTGGGTTGGGCAGAACTTCACTTGCCGTTAATCTTGCTTCTGTCACTCACCATGAAAGTCGAAGGAAAAACGAGGTGCCGCGTCCCATGAGCCCTGAGAGCGAGAATCGCAGAGGATATGAACTGCCCAGCACCTACCAGAATCTGCAGGAACTCTGGCGCGGACATTACGATCACTTCAATGAGGTGTTGAAGGAGTTTCTCGTGAAGTCCTATCAGGGGACCGACGGTGGGTTGGAGTTTCTTGAAGTGGGGGTCGGAGCGAGATCCGTTTTGATGCGCGGTCTTCAGGAAACGCAAGATGAGCAAAGCTGCCCCGACAGCCTCCGGGTCCACTTTGTAGACAGCGAGCCCCTGGATCACATCGAACCGGCCTGTGTGGAGAACTCCGCGCTGGTCGCAGACTGTCAAACTTCATCTGACGGAGTTTTCGAGCCTCTCAACAACGGTCAAGAGATCAGCTGGACATTCACTCAGCAGGATTTCATGGAGTTCCTGGCGGGTCCAGCCCGCTTTGACTTCATTCTCCTGCATGGAGTCCTTCATGAAATCTACAAGTACGCCGGCGTTGAAGCGAAAGACTTTTTCCCCGACTTCTTTATCCGTCTGGCGGGCCTGCTTCACCCTCAGGGGAAGATCCTCATCGCCGATACCTACTATCCTCTCTATTTGTCAGAAGAGCAGATTGAAGAAATGATCCGGTGGCAGCGGGAAGTCATCCACCACGCCGACCCTCCGGAGGCCTTTGTGCATCCTGAACAGATTCTGAAACTGATGCTGACCGATGGTGAGGTCGAAAGTCGGTTGGAGATCCTGTTTGAAGAAGAAAGGCGTTATCGGGCTTGCTTGCCGGACTCTTCCGTGGCCAGGAAATTTTATACCCTGGGCCTGGGACTCAAGACTTGAAGGCAATATTTTCAGAAGTACCAAGGAGGTAGTTCAATGATTCAGCGATCCATTAGTCTTATCGGTCTGATGCTTGTTCTGATTGTGACTTTCATGATGATCGAGACTTCGGCTCAGCGAGCCCAGCGGACGGGAGACATCACTTCAATCGATTTGGAAAGCCGCTCCTTCGCCGTGAAAACGGCCCGAGGCGAGACCTCGATTCACACCACCGAGGAGACGGTATATATGAAGGGCGACGAAAAAATCAGCTTCGAGGATTTGAAGGTGGGTGATCACCTCCAGGTCATCGGAACCCGGGCAACGGATCATGTCCTGGCACAAGAAGTGACGATCAATACCGACTGATTTTCTGGTGAAGCTCCCATCGGGAGGGTTTCCCCGGGATCAAGTGATAATTATAAGTGAGAGGAATAACCATGAAGAAAAAGCTTCGCGTAGTTTGTCAGTTGGGTGTGTTGATTCTTTGGTGTGCGATTCCGGTGGCGGCACAGGAGGCCTCCAGCGACGATGTGAACCAGCTCAGAAAAGAGATCGAGACCCTGAAGGAAGGCCAGAAGTCGATTCAAAAAGACTTGCAGGAAATTAAAAGTTTGTTGAGACCGAGACAGGCCCCGGCTCCGGCTCCGACTCCCACCGTAGCGCCCGCCCAGTTTGTCCTGGATGTTGGCGAGAACCCTTTCAAGGGGGAACCGTCCGCAAAATTGACGCTGGTTGAGTTCACCGACTATCAGTGACCGTTTTGCGGAAGACACGTCCGTGGGACGTTCACACAGATTGCGAAAGAGTACGTCGATAGCGGCAAACTGAAGTACGTGTTCTTTGACTATCCACTGGAATCTATTCATCCCTATGCTTTCAAGGCGGCTGAAGCGGTCCAGTGTGCCGGCGATCAGGAGAAACTCTGGGAGATGCATGACCGTCTTTTCGCCAATCAGAATGCGCTGACCCTGGCGCAACTCAAGCTCCACGGAGAAGCGATCGGTTTGGATAGTTCCAGATTCGATGCCTGTCTGGCGAGCGGCGAGCATGCAACCGACATTCGAAGCGATATGGCGGTCGGTTCCAGAATCGGGATCACGGCGACGCCCTCCTTTGGTATCGGATTCACCGACTCCAAGGATCCCAACAAGGTCAAGGTGGTTCAGACCCTCAGAGGGGCCCTACCTTATAACTCCTTCAAAACGGTCATTGATGCACTGCTGGCCCAATAAACGTGCCAGTAGGAGACCGGCTGCCAGGGTCCTGGGGCAAGGCGGACCAGCGTGCGTCCGGTTAGGATGACGGAGCTGAATTCGAAAGTTGAAACGTGAAAAACGGAGTATACCTGGTCGTTCTTCTTCTGATTCTTGCCGGATGTGCCCCTGAGATTCCCGATGTTCTGGGGCCCGATCTGGTGCTCTACAACGGGAAGATTGTCACGATGGACGAAGATTTCTCCATCGTCCAGGCGGTGGCTATCAAGGAGGGGCGTTTTGTCGCGGTGGGATCGGACGCTCAAATTTTGCCGCTGGCCGCAGTTCAGACGGAAAAGGTGGATCTGGAAGGGAAGACGGTTCTGCCCGGATTTTACGATTCCCACGTTCACCTGGCTCACCGGGTGAGTGAGCCTCCTGAGCCACTGATCCAAACCTTCAGCAAGGCTCGATCGATCGCCGAAATCGTGGAGGTGGTGGGCCGGAAAGTGGCCGCCACACCGCCGGGAGAGATGATCTGGATTCCACGCGGGCCGCCCCTGGCACAAATCGAAGAAAAGCGTTGGCCGACCCGTCATGATCTGGACCCGGTTTCACCAGAGAACCCGGTGTTGCTGGGCCTGGGCGGTGACCAGGCCAATGTCGCCAACAGTCTGGCTCTGGCTGTTGCCGGGATCGATGGTAGTGTTCGTCAGCCTTACCGGGAAGGACTTTTCGGGGAGTTTCTGACCGATCCCGGGACGGGAAATCCTAGCGGCGTGGCCACTGGATTTGCGGCCTTTCACAGGCTCCGGGAGGGACCCTTGAGCATCTGGCCGGTGGAAAAACTGGAGCCAAATATCGCTCGCACTTTACAGGAAGAGATTGTTTCCAAAGGTATCACCAGTCTTGCCGATCCTCTGACGTCGGCTGAAAATCAGCCCACTCAGCACGCCTATCAGCGGCTGGCCGGCCGCCGGGAGCTGCCGGTGCGTATTAATTTGATGGTTCGAATTCCCGTGCGTGCCTATTCGACTGAAGACAGTTTGGAGTTGATCGATGGTCTGCTCTTTGACCCTCCCTGGAGGAGCGATTTCCTGCGCATTGGCACCTTCAAACTGAGCTTGGATAAGGGCTCATACGTAGTTCCGGCCGAAGGAGCCACCCAGATCTTGATTGAAGGACACCGGAGAGGATGGCAACTCTATGTTCATATCCGCGCTCCGGAGGCCTTCGACTATGCTTCGAAGGCGCTGGAGGCGGCCTTCCGGCTTCACCCCCGAGGAGATGCCCGGCACGTGTTTACACACATCCCCTATCCGACCCAGGCGAATTTGAAGGCGATGAAGCGGTTGGGTATCATCGCCGATCTGCAGGTTGCCTCGATCTATCATCTTGCAGATGATGCGGAAGAGAAATTCTCGATCAACCCTGAAAGACCCGATCAGGGGCCCCTGCCGGTAGCCACTTATCGCGATGCGGGTATTCCTGTAATTCTCAGCAGCGACAACGCACCGATTGGACCACTCTTTGCCGTGTGGGAGGCCGTCAATCGGGTGCGCAAATCCGGAAAGGTGTTTCAACCCGAGGAGCGGCTAACTTTGGAGGAGGCCATCCGGGCCATTACCCTTACCTCTGCCTGGGCTTTTCATGAAGAGGACGTGAAGGGTTCTATCGAAGTCGGAAAGTATGCGGATCTGGTGCTGTTGGGGCGGGATATTCTCTCGGTGGATCCACTGGTGATCAAAGACATTCCCGTATTGATGACCATGACCGACGGCCGGTTTGTCTATGTCAATCCCGACCAGGATTCAAAGCAGAAAGTGGACTATCTGCGCTATCCGTCCCGGAGGTCGTATTTGGACAACTAGAGCCCGCATTTTTCACAACTTCCCTCTGTCTTCAAGGTCGAAGGGCTCTGCCCCCTCCCTTGCTATCGTTTGTGGAGATTTCGATAAATGGTCTTGGGATCGACTTCCAGAATCTCTGCGGCTTTGACCTGGTGTCCGTGGACCTTCCCCAAAACAAACTTCATATAGAGAGACTGCAACTCGCGCATGGAGACGAGATTATCTTCCTGGACCAGCTGTTGCATGGTTCGATCCCCGTTGCGAGCGAGTAACCCAAGATTCCAGGGTTCGATGACGTCCTTTTCAGCCAATAGGCAGGCTCGCTCGATGACGTTTCGCAACTCACGGACGTTGCCCGGCCAGGCGTACTGGATGAGATCCTCCAGCGCCTGAGAGGAAAGTGTTTTTTGGGGGCCGCTGGTCTGGGCCCGCTTGAGGCAGTGTTCCACCAGCACGGGGATGTCCTTTTGGCGGGCACGCAGTGGAGGAAGCTGAAGAACGATCACGCTGAGGCGGAAGAAGAGGTCTTCACGAAAGTCATTCTGGTACACGGCCTCCGCCAGATCGATGTTGGTGGCGGCTACAATTCGTACATCTGCCTGTCTCCAGGTGGTTTCTCCCACCCTCCGGTATTCGTGGCTTTCCAGCATTCTTAGAAACTTGGCTTGAATTTCCGCCTCCAGCACCCCGACCTCATCGACGAACAGGGTGCCGGTATCGGCCGCTTCCAGAAGGCCGCGTCTGGCGGTGACAGCTCCCGTGAAGGCCCCTTTCCCGTGTCCAAACAGCTCGGACTCCAGGAGGCTCTTTTGCAAAGAGGAGCAGTCAACTAAAACAAAGGGGCGGTCGTGGCGTGGGCTCAGGCGGTGAAGGCGCCGGGCAATCAGTTCTTTTCCGGTTCCACTTTCTCCCTGGATCAAAACAGTTTGATCGGTGGGGGCAACACGATCGACCAGTTCCAGAAGGTCCTTCATCTTGGTGCTGGATCCCGTAACAATCTCGTGGTTTGATTTGAGATGCAGCTTTTTTTTCAGCGCGCGGTTTTCCAGCCGAAGGGATTTTTTCTCAAAAGCCTTCTGGATGAGGAGATCGATTTCGTCCAGTTTGGAGGGTTTGGTCAGGTAGTTGTAAGCTCCGGAACGCATTGCCTCCACGGCGGAGTCAATGCTGCCGAAGGCGGTCAGCATGATCACTTCTACCGTCGGATGCTGTTCCTTGATGATGCCCAGTACCTGGAGGCCATTCTGATCGGGTAAGTGAACGTCCAGAAGCACCACGTCGGGAGGGCAGGAATGAAGTTCCTTGAGGCCCTTCTCGGCCGTCTCGGCCGTGCGCACGGAATAGCCCATTCGGTTGAGTTCCTTCCGGAGGGATCTCCGGAAGAGGTCCTCATCATCCACTACCAGAACTTTGATTTGCGTGGCCGCGTTCATAAACTATTCCGATCCGGAAGACATACGAGGGAAGAGAATGGAGAACTGAGTTCCCTCGCCTGGCTTGCTGGTTATATTCATGAGTCCTCGATGGTGACGCACGATTCTCTCGGAAATGGATAATCCCAGGCCCGTACCCTGGCCGTTTTTCTTGGTCGTGAAAAAGGGATCGAAAACACGCTCCAGGTGTTCCTCCGGAATCCCGTCGCCGTTGTCACTGATCTCAAGCTTCAGAGAACCGTTTTGGCGAGCCAGGGACAGATGGATCCGGCCTTTCCCCGTCGTTGCTTCCATGCCGTTGAGAACCAGGTTCAGGATCAATTGAGAAAGCTGTGCCGGATCCCCGACCAGTAGCGCCGGTGAATCCAGACTGGTGCTGATCTGAATTCCTCGTCTTTGTGCCTCATGCCGCAGCAGACTGACCACCCCTTCAACCTGTTGATCCAGATTGACCGGTTCAAACTCCGTCGTGCCATCATGAGACGAAGCACTCAACAGCCTTTGGGTGATTTTCTGACAACGGGAGGCAGCAGTTCCAATGGTTGATAGATACTCCCGAATCTCCTCTCTTTCATCAGGGTGGATCTTGTCGGATCTCTCCACATGCCGGCCCAGTCCTTCCATCGATATGGTAATGGCCGCCATGGGATTGTTGATCTCATGGGCCAGTCCGGCGGCCAGTTGACCGATACTGGCCAACCGCTCGGCGCGATTAACCTGCATTTCAAACAACCTTCTCTCCGTCACATCGCGAAAGAGCACGATCACCCGGACCACCCGGTTTTCCTGATTCCATACCGGCGAACAGCAGCATTCCAGAAAGGTCTTGTCGGCCTCGTTGCTCACTTCAACTTCCGTCCTGGCCGGATCCCCTGTTTCGAAGGTTTGCTGTACGGTTTGACGGATTGCGTGTAGGGGAGAGTCTTCGCCCAACATGTGATTGAGTTCTCCGCTGTTCCACCTTTGGTTGGCCGTATTGTTGGTCATCTCGACCTGAGAACTCCGATTCACCACGATCAAGGCATCCTTCAAGCTGTTGATTACATCCTGCAGATAGGTTTTCTGACTCTGCAGTTCTTGAAAGGACGAACTTACGTCTGCCGCCATGGTGTCGAAGGAGCGAGCCAACTGTCCCAGTTCGTCGCTCCCTTGCAGGTCCTCAAGGGTCGGATCCTTCCTGCCCTGTGCCAGCAGATCGGTGGCGCGGGTCAGTTTCCGAACTTTGATGATAACCAGCTTGTTCATGATGAAGCCCACCACCAGCAGAATCGCCATCGTGGCAAGTCCCGCTTTCAGGAGCATCTCGTTCAAGCTTGCCCGTAGCTGCGTTTGAATGCCCGTGGTGGGGAAATCGACCACCAAGAGCCCGTTGTAGCGCTGGGATGGATCATGGCAAGAGTGGCACTCCTCCCGGTTGGGGACAGGTGTGACATGGCGCAGCAGTTGAACCCCCGAACGTTCAAGGAAGACGGATCGAGAGTACCGAGAAGCATCTGAAGCGTCACAGTCTCGACAGCCTTCTTCTTCCAGGCTGAGGAGCTGTCCAATGTCTTCTCGTTGTGACGAAAAGCGAATCACACTCGAAGTGTCCACAAGAAAAATGTGAGCCATTGAGGAATTGGCTCCGATCCTTTCGACGGCTTTCTGCAGGAGCGCAGGATGTCGATCCACCATGGCCACTTCCAGAAGGCCCAGGAGGGTGACATTGGTGGTTTCATTGGTCGATTTCAGGAGTTCAGCCATCAACTGTTCCCGGTGAAAACGGTAGTCCCAGATGAAGTAGAGAGAGGAAATGGAAATGACCGTCAGGATCACCGCGGTAGCCGTTTTGAAATGGAGACTTTGATAGAATCGAATACCCATCATCCACACCAACTCAGGGTTAATCTCCTTCTCCCAAAGTTATTAAGCGCAATTTTCATTCCTGGATTCCAATAATCAAAATAAATCGTTGTTATTAAAGAGGTTAAATGGAATTGACCGGCCCTTTACGGGGGAGGAGTCGAGATTGGATGTGGGGGAATATCCCCATCGAGATCGGGGATCGGGCGAAAGCCCCACCGGGTGGGCCAATCGCCGATGATGGAATTCTGTGGGGCTTTGAAGGGAAGGTGAGACGTCCTATCCGCCCGGCCGCGGGATCAGCAGAAGGGAACTTGGGGTTCCTCTTCTGCTGATCCGGTGTGGTGCGGCCGGGGAGCCCGTTCACCTTATGGCAAAGGCTTCACGGGCAGGATAGTGAACTCTCCAACCTGAGTTCCCAGCTCAAGGGTCGTCGCGGACACCAGTCCTCCGGTCACTTCGACTACCAGGGCCACCTGAAAATCCCGCTACGGTAAAGCAGTTACCGGAAGCGTTGTCAGCAGTCCCGCTCCCTGTTCGATGGCGGTAGCAGCGACCTTTCCGCCGGTGACTCGAACCTCAAGGGTTCCTTCGAAGTCATCGGTGGCGGCGTCCGGAAGGAGCCCGTCGATGAACTGGGCCAGATGTCCATTGGCTACCAGGTTGGCAATGGTATTCGTACCATTCGGGACCTCGGCACCCAGGGCGTCCCGCAGCGTCAAGTTGAGGGTGACAGCTTGACCTTCAGCATTGTAGACCGCGATTCCCGTGTTGATACCTCCCAACTGCCGTCGCACGGGAATGACAAATCCGCTCAGAGGCTGGCTTGCGCCAACTCCGGCAATTCCGAAGCCGGAAAGGTTGAACCGGATCACACCTCCCAAATCACCGTCGGGGCTCACCACGGCCGAGCCCACAGCCAGATCTCCTTGACCGTCGGTGACAATGGTCACGGAGGCCAATGGTGCTACCGAGAAGTTAAAACTGCTGACCGCCTGTAATGGGAGAATGGCCCCGTCGAGAGGAACCATGTCACCCTCTACGGCGGCCACGCCGATGGGGAGTGGAAGACCGCTGTCGTCGGAGATGTCAACTGTTCCGGCGACGGTATTGGTGGCGGAGGGATTGGTGAGCACTGCGGCCGATGTCAATCCCGTACCATTGCCGAACTGGGAAAAGAAGAGCCTCTCGGCAGGAAAGTCAATGGTCCATACCGTGAAATCTGCACCGGCACTCAGCCCCGCCTGGCTGAAGGCATGGGCTGAGTGAGCAGCCAGATCATCGAAGATTTCGTTGGTGAATTGAACTGACCCGTTGCGGGGGATGGTGAAATCCTGTGTTCCCCCATCGGTTCCCAGTTCACCAGACAACTTTCTGCGGAACTCCACGGTCCACATCCCATCGACCCACTTCCCGGCCGACTGAGCGGAACCCCGATTGCCGGTCACCTGCTTCAATATTCTTCCCGGTATGGTAGCTCCCGCTGAAAAGGTTGCGGCAGGATTAAAATCAACCTTGACATCCGCGCTGCCGGGTTGAACATTGAAGGGATCAAAGGCATCTTGGACTGCCTGACTGTCGGTCAGAAAAGTCACGTTGGCACCGGGATCCCCATTCGACATATATTTCGGAGCGTCGCCTGCCTCATTCTTATTGCTGTCGCCCGATCCGCTGCCGTTGTCACTTTGACGGCCGGCGGTGTCCCAATGCTTGTCATCCGCATGGCCCATCGGATTGAAGCGGGTTGATTTCCAATGCCAGACATCCACTCTGCCCTCATTGGTTGACATGTCCGGAGGATGGCAAGCGGCTTGACAGCTGGCTCCGTCAGTCCCGCTGAAACCCATGTCCCAAACGAACATCACGCGGTCCTCATCGCCGGATTGACTCCAACTGGTCCCGTCAAAGGTCCACTGATCCTTGGTCACACTCGCTGCCAAATCCGGCCAGGTGGCCAAGACATAAAAATTACCCACATCGACCATGGACTTAATGGTCACGCCCCTGGACGTTGTAATCGAACTGGACGTCCACTCCCCCGGGGACTCCACGCCGTCCAGAGTCGGGGTGCCTATCGTGGCGGTAATAGTCGTATTCTGTGCATTGATGGGAGTCGGGACCAATAGGGCGAACCCTATGATGAGGAACACAGTAAAGGCTAATAATGTGAATGTTCTCTTCATTTTGTACCTCCTGTACAAGTTAATGGTTCAAAGGTTCTCCGAGCATTTCTATTGTTAGAAGACATCTGTTCCTTTTAACCGGTTTACTTCTGTTGCAGCGATTGAAGGAAGGCCACAACATCGTTGATTTGTGGATCCTTGAGCTTGGAGCTGAAGACAGGCATGAGTTTGGCCTTACCTGCTGCTTCTCCCCCCAGTTTGATGAGTTGGAACAGCTCTTCAGTCGAGTACTGGGACATCCGTTCGGCATCGGTCCAATCCGCAGGCTTCACCTTGAGAAGCTTGCTGGCGGGCCCATCGCCTTTTCCCTCCTCTCCGTGGCATCGAAAACACATTTTCTTGTGGACCGCCTGGCCTGCATCCAGGTCTGCTGGCGGCCCAGCGACGGCCAGGCTGACCAGTGAAAGGCACACCGCCCCTAAAAGGCAGATTGAAATGGACAGAGTACGCATTTGTTTCTCCCGTTTATTGTGGGTTGGAGTTGAACCGTAAATGGAACACTTGCGTTATTCATGAGTCTTTACTTTTGCGCTCGATATCCCCTTCTTGCACATTCGGATCCAAATTGCCCTGAATGGCTAGAACTAGCCTGTTTTCATCAACTTGGGGAGGTGTTTTCCGAACCAGCAGTTTCCGGGAAGGGCAAATTGTCTGATTGGAGGCAGTCGCCGTCAGGCAATTTGCCCGAGTGGAGGGGTTTGTCTGCATCGGTTCGGGAGGCGAGACATGCCAAGACTCAACTGGCGCAGACATTTGGAGGATCTATTGCTGTTTCTGGCAGTGTAATTGCTTGAGGACTCCCTGGTGATGGGACAGGTATGAGTGAGCATTAGCTGATGAAAGTCTTTCTGAGTGGAGTCATTTTGTTCTTCCTGGTGGGAATGCTGGCAATCGGTGAGCTCTTTGAAGCCAAGGTCGAGCAGCCCATTCAGTTCAACCATCAGGCTCACATCGATCTTGATTGCACCGGTTGCCACGACTCCGTGACCACCCAGTCGTTTGCTGGAATACCCACCGCAGAAACCTGTCTGCTTTGTCATGAGACGGCGTTAACCGAAAGTCCGGAGGAAGAGAAGGTGAGAATCCTTGCCGCTGAAGAGGGGGGGATCCAGTGGAAAAGAATCCTCGGCCAACCTCCCCACGTTTATTATTCCCATCGCCGGCATGTCGAGATCGCAGGCTTGGAATGTCAGCAGTGCCATCCAGGCGTTGAATCCGCCACCTCACCTCCCGACTACCTGCAAAACCTGACCATGGATGATTGCATCGGCTGTCACGAGGAGAGCGGAGTCACGGCAGGGTGTCTGGATTGCCATCGTTGAGGAAACAAGAGAGAGTCACATGAAGCTGTCGCGAAGAGGATTCGTCAAATTTTCAGCAGGGTCAGCCGCGGGATTGGGACTGTCTCAGTTATCTCTGAAGGTCCTCAGTGACATCACCGTACCCATGACGGAGATGATTACTCCTCCGAAAGGACCTGAATCATTCAGCAATACCTTTTGTCAGCTCTGCCCCGGGGGCTGTGGGGTCAAGGTCCGAAAGATCGGCTCTCGAGTCGTCAGAGTTCAGGGGAACCCCAACAACCCCGTCAACCGGACGGGACTGTGCCCCATCGGTGTTTCAGCTCCCCAGTATCTGTACCATCCGGAGCGTCTCCGCTTTCCCATGAAAAGAGAGGGTCAATCGTGGACGAGAATCTCCTGGGAACAAGGTCTTCAGGAGATTTCATCGCAGTTGGGCACTCTGATGGAACGCCGTGAATCCGGTCGTGTTCTTGCCCTGTCTCACCCCTTGACGGGTACCATGAAGTCGATCACAGAAGACCTGATGAGAGCCTTGGGATCCAACAACCTGGTGGAGCTGTCCGGGCCATCGGATGGCCTGGATTTGGCCGTCAGACTGATGCAGGGGGTGGACGAGCGCCCCGCCTATGACCTTTCCGAAAGCCAGTATATTCTCAGCATCGGTTGTGAAGTTCTGGAGGGTTGGAATTCTCCGGTCTGGAGCATGAGGGGCTTTTCGGGGCTCAGGGGAAGGCGTCCTCGGGGACGCCTCACCTATGCAGGTCCGCGTGAATCGGTGACGGCATCCAAGTCCGATAGCTGGATTCGTCTCCGCCCCGGAAGTGAGGCGGCGTTCGCCCTCGGGATCGCCTATGTGTTGATTTCAGAGAGACTGTACGATTTTGACTTCGTCGCCACTCGATGCTTCGGTTTTGAGGACTGGCGGACCGAGGGAGGCGAACTGGTCAGCGGTTTCCGTCGGACCGTGCTGGAGCGCTATCCATTGAATCGGGCTTCGGAACTCACCGGGGTTTCTCCCGAGGTGATCCTGAGAGTGGCCCGTGAGTTTGGTAGCATGCGTCCGGCTCTGGCGCTGGCTCCGCCCATTGACTCGGTCACGCCAAATTCGATCCTTGGGGCACTCTGCATTCACAGCCTGAATGCCCTGGTGGGAAGTATCGACCGCAAGGGAGGGGTATTGCTCCAATATCCGGACCCCCTTGAAGCCAGAGACGAGTTCGTCGACAGAGAGGTGCCTGACGTGCTGGCCGACTTCAAGGAGCGGGTTCACATAGGGGAGGACCCGCTTCAAACTCTCGAGTTGGCACTCCAAAACCAGGAAAGTGGTCCTCCTCCGGCCCTGTTGCTGCTTGAGACCGATCCCCTCTTCGATGCATACGACTCGGAGGCTTTGCGCAGCGGTCTCGAGCAGATTCCACTGGTCGTCAGCCTTTCTTCCTTTCTTAACAACACTTCTCAGCTGGCAAATTACATCCTACCCACCAGCACGTTTTTGGAATCCTGGGTGGAGCAGTCGGCCCCGTACGGCGTTCCTTTTTCCTACCAGGGGCTGGCGGAACCGGCACTGGAGCCGATCGGGGAGACACGCTCCTGTGGCGATATCCTGCTCTCCCTCGAACAGGTGCTCGGACTCCCTGTGGCAGGGGAAGACTATGGCTCTCTGGTCAGGGGACGGATGATTGAGCTGTACAACCTGCGAAGAGGAGCCGTGGCGGGCACCGTATTTGACCAGCTGTGGCACCAACTCATGGAGGAATCCGGTTGGTGGGCACCCACCTACGAGAGTTCCGACGAACTGGTGGAGCAAATGATGAACAGGGGGGGCTGGTGGGATTCCTTTTACAGCTATGAAGACTGGTCGAGGTGTCTTCGCACTCCATCCGGTAAGTTTCAGTTCAACGTGGAAGAACTTGCCGCTTTGCAGGATCCGGCGTCTCCAGC
>JAZFRU010000051.1:0-7004 GCA_036445815.1 Acidobacteriota bacterium
AGGGAGCCGGATTGATATTGATCCGCGACAGGAAGGGTCGGCCACTCCAACCGGACGAAAAGATGATTTTAGGGGTGAACTGGTCAAAGAAAAGTCCACCTCCAGCACGGACCGCCGTTTTCCCCTCCCCAAAGACATCCCAGGCGATGCCGATTCTGGGCCCGAAGTTTTTCAGAGAAGGGTTGTTGTAGTACTGGTCGACCTGTTCACTCACTGCTGTGGGGGAATAGGGGTCAATAACGTTGCTGTTCTTGCCGTTGACCTCATCCAGTACGGTTGCGATCTCGTAGCGCAAACCCAGGTTAAGCGTTAGATTGGGCCGGAATTGAAAGTCGTCTTGAAGGTAGAGCCCTATGATCCATTGACGATAACCCCGGAAGGAGTCTGAACCAGGAATCTGGGTCTCCAGTCGGCCTGGATTGCCCAGCAGCAGATCGTCGATGCCCCCCAGGGTAAAGGCGCCCGGCCGGCGAACGCCATTGGTGCCGTTGGCCTGAAGGCGGCGGAAGTTGAATCCCGTCTTGATGGAATGACGACCTCGGGTGATGGTGAGATCGTCGATGTACTCAAAGGAATTCTGGACGCGATCCAGATCCGAGGCTCCCGAGCCCCCAATATTGCTGGTTCGACCTAAATCGTTGACCAGGAGGCTGCCCATGGCGAGTCCGTCAACGAAACTGAGGGCGGGATCGAAGTTTTCGATTCCGGGTCCCGACTGAACCTGTCCGGTTTCAGCACGGTTGTAGCCAACTCGAGCCACGTTGAGCATACTGGGAGAAAAGATGTGGGTTTCCTGAAGGCTGATGGTCTGTCGACGAACCCGGTTGGTTCTTCCAAAGTCAGGATTCATGCTGAGGCCGACGTTGGAGGAAATGTCGTACAGATAACGGCTGGACAGGGAGTCCATCTCGGAGAAGGTGTGGTCGATTTTGAAGGTGAACTGGTCCTGATCGGTAGGCTCCGAAAGGGCTCGAGAGAATAACTGCCTTCCATCCTCGAAGCCGCCGGAGGTAAGCCTTCTCCCATTTCCAGACGGGTAGAGGTTAATGTAGGGGATCGACGCCGGGTTGATGGGAGTCGCCTTGACGCACTTGCCGGTGGCCGGGTCTTCTGGAAAGTCGGTGTTGCAGGCTCCTCCCAGGGCTCCTTTTGGGAGAATCCCTCGCTTTGCCTCTTCCGTCGGTACCGTGAATTCGGTGCTGACGGCCAAACGTTGGATAAGACCCTCATAGCTGCCGAAGAAGAATGTCTTTTCTTTCACAATGGGGCCGCCGATGGTGAATCCGAACTGGTTTTTCTTGAAAGGAGGCGGGGAGCTTCGTTCGGTAGGATTGCTTCCATCGCGGTCAAAAAAATTACGGGCGTCCAGGGCGCTGTTGCGGTGAAAGGCAAAGATGCTGCCGTGCAGCTCGTTGGAGCCCGATTTGGAGACGGTGGTGATGACGGCACCGCCGGCCTGACCATACTCGGCACTGAAATTGTGGGTCAGGACCTTGAACTCCTTGATGGCTTCGACCCCAAGGCTGTCACCGGTGACGCCCCCGGGAGTCATGTTAAAGAAGTCATTGGTGTTGATGCCGTCCTGAATAAAGAGGTTCTGGTCGGTCCGTGCTCCGTTGATGGAAAGCTGGGTTCCCGAGCCTCGATGCACGTTGTACTCGCGTGACAGCACGGATTTGAAAACGCCCGCCTGAAGGGTGGCCAGCTGGACATAATCGCGGCCGTTAAGGGGCAGGTCTCTGATTTGCTTATCACTGATCAGACCACCCACCGATGAGATGGTTGTCTCGACCAGGGAGGTTTCCGCAATAACGGTGACCCTCTCACTGATGTTTCCCGGGCTGAGGACGAAATCCACGGTCAAATTCGCGCCCACCGTCAAGGTGATCTGATCCTGGACCAGGGTTTGAAATCCCACCATCTCGGCGGCTGCCTGGTAGGTTCCCACATCCAGGTTGGTGGCAACAAAGCGGCCCTCGTCGTTGGTGATGGCGGTTCGAATCCGGCCTGTCTCAAGCTGAGTCATCGTGATGGTGGCACCAGGCAGGACGCCGCCGGTCGTGTCGGTGGCTGTCCCTGTCAGGGTGGCCGTATTGAGCTGGCCCAAAACAGGGCTGACGAGGAGCACAAGGCACACGAGGATGAAAAAGTCAGAGTTTTTGCGGGTCATGATTCTCCTTCAAGACGGTTAGGATTATTGATATCTCAACGCTTAGTATAGTCAGTATCCAGACAATAATAACGATGATGCAAGGTTCTTGTCTACTGACGTGTGCATTTTTTCTGCAATCGAGGCGTGCGATTGTACGCTGGCATATAAAGGAAGATATGGGCCGGCCGCGAAACCGGAAGGAGAAGATCCAGAAATGGAGCCCGAATCAATGATTCGTTCCCCCCTTTCGAGTGAAACGCAAGGAACATTCCCTTCGAACACGGCCATTCACGGACCCGATTGAACAAGAGGGGTGTGTTTCTCAACACAGAGAGGAGAGTGCCGTCTCAGGATTCGGAGGGGGGTTCAGGTCGACCGGAGGACTTTTAAAGTAAGAGGCTAGAAACCCTACCGCTGAACCCCTCCCACCCACAGAGCATACTCAACGGGTCTGATAGAAAGTTGTGATTGGTGTCACAATCCCGGGCTATCTCTGACCGGACCGTGCAAAAGGGTCTATTTCGCGGTAGCCAGTAGGAACAGAGAAGAGATCATCGCTGAGGTCTTGCTGGGTAATCGCTTTGAAGCGGACTTCGTGGGTGGGCTGCCCCTTTTGGAAATACCGAGTCAGCACCGGAAAGCCATCAATTTCATCGAGAATCTGAAAGGGATTCCTGGTCATGCTGGCCAGCGAACCCAGGCCAGTGGATTCAACCATTTTCCGGGTAAAACGGGCCATGATCCGGAAAGTATCCATGACCTCGCCGAGTGCGGCGACCTGTTGAACGGGAACCACACAAATTTCCTGGGTTTTTTCCTGGCCCTGATAAACCTCGTACTTGTCGCAGGAGTAGGGCTCGACACGTTCAGTGCCGGCCGGGACGATTCGGAGGGATGGAATCGAGTTGGCCCTTCCCGTGGCCAAGCCATCCGGCATTTGGCCCTTCATCATCTGCTCCATCATGGCCCGTTGTTCGGGAGGAAGATTGGCCAGTTGTTCCTGCATCTGCTTCATGGCGGAATTGATCTGAGCGCCTAGCTGACCCATGGTCTGTTCGTTCATTTTGATATAGGTTCTGTCCTTCTGGGTGAGAATGAACAGGGTGTTGTCTCTGAAAATCATGGCCGTGGCCGGACTCCCGTCGTTTATGTGGGGTTCGATGCGCAACCTATCGTTCTGCAGGTAGGTTTTGTCGGGAGGGCTCTCCTGGTTGGAACGAAGATCCCTGGATACCATCTCCACCACAACTCCTGCAAGGGGCTGGCCGAGCATCATTGACAGGATGACTGAGGCCCACAAAGCGTTCTTCATCACGGTGAATTCTCCTTCAATAGCCAGTGTACAGGAGTCCCAATGGAGAAGTGTAGCGGTGGGCCGCGCCGAACTGGTTTGGAAGAGGAGCATCGGGGCAGTTGAGAAGTGAGGAAGCGGAAAATAGCCAGGGGGGCAGTCCCCGCAAGCGATCGGGGAACCGCTCTATGGATCGGTAATGGCCATCGGCGCGGGTCGGAAGAGTTCCGGCCGATCTTCAGGGGAACTTGTTCCGTGGGGCAGATTCTCTCGCACTGAAGAGGGCTGCCCCGGAAGCTGCAGTCTCACCGGTCGTGAGGGAATTTATAGAAGGGGCACCACAATGGCGACGATCATGGAGAGTGTTGCCACCGCGATCAAGGCTTCTATTACCGATATTCCTGATTCGTTTTTCATTGAAGTTGTCCTCCTCATGGGGTCTGTATAGGCAAAACTCGCGCCAGTATCGCTCGAAGGCCCGAGAAATAACTTCAACATGTTGATAATAAATGACTTCAATTTTATTTTGAGGAGAGACAGGCAGGGCTGGCAAACTCCGTCTTGACGAAAAATGTCATCACTGTTGACCGGGAGGGTAAAGTGGAATTCTTGATTCAATCCAGCCGCCGGGTTATCTGGGGAGTTTTTCGATGATTCCGGTCAGAATATGATTAAACGTCTCCGGATCCTCGAGCATGGGGAAGTGGCCCACGGCAGGCATCCAGGAAACTTGAAAAGAGGGAAACGACGGGGCCAGAGAGCTCATGACTTGAAGATTGTTCTCATTTCGTTGGGCCTGAATCATGAAGACGTGTGAGCGAAGCTTTTGAAGGGCCTGGACACAGTCCCTTTTTCCCCATTCATAGATGGCCTCCATGGCCGGGATAGCAACCGATGGAGGTGCGGCCGACATATCCTCTGAAATCCTTTGAATCAGTGCCGGAGCGGACGAGGGAAGAAATAACTGACCACTCACCCAGCTACGGGTGGCCTGGACAAAGTCGCTATGAAAAGGCTCCAGAAATTGCTCGCGTTGGCTGTCTTCGAAGTTGACCCACTTGTCAGGGAAGGTATCCACCCCCACCAGGGCCGAGACACGTGAGGGGATGAGGCAGGAGGTTTCCAGGACCACCGGACCTCCCATGGAATGACCCACCAGGATGACCCGGGATAAACCCAGATCCTCAACGACCGCCACCACATCTTGAGCAAAGGCCGGGATGCTCCAGTGTTGACGCTCGATTCCTGACTTGCCGTGGCCTGCCAGATCAAGGGTCACGACCTGGTGGTGGACGGCCAAATGGTCGATCTGCATCTTCCAGTAGGTCTGGTCACACGACCATCCATGCACCAAGAGAAGTACAGGAGTTCCGGTTCCGTACACCTGGTAGTGGATGGGAACACCATCCGCAGATTTCACAACCGTTGGGGGGGGAGCTGTTGATTTCGTCATGGCTCTTCCAGTTGGGTGTATTGACAGGTTTTCTTTGCCAGGACCCGGCCTACCCGGGGATCAATCTCGGCTGTAGTAGCCCTTGCGGGCTCTGACTCGACCCTCCGGACGGTCTACCGTGATCTTGATTTCACGGAAATTGCCGTCCTTTTCCGGATTGCTCGAGACATAGGCGATACTGTAGAGACTGCGCATTTCCTCGGCGATCTTGGCGAAAGCGGCGTCCAGATCATTCAGGGAGTGGGCCGTGTCGAAGGCTGCTCCTCCCGTGGTCTCTGCCAGTTTGCCAAGATAGAATTTGGCCTCTCGGTAAGCCGCTCGGATTCGTTCCTGCTCTCTCTCTGCTTGACCCACGTCACCGGGTTCACGCCGCCGAGTAGGAGGAGCCGGCATGGGCATGGGCATCGGAAAAGGGCTAGGCCTGCCCAGGGGGCCCGGGTTCCTTCCGGGAATCGTCCCCGGTGTCCCTGCAGGGCCCGGAATCGAAAGAGGTCCCCCGACTCGAGCCAGAGCATCCGTCTCTGTATCGAAGAAGATGGTGTAGATGGTGACGTCGGTCTCCTCGGAGAAGTCCAGGGTGTCACCTTTGGAGGTCTCCCGGCTGGCACTGTCAACGCCGTCGGTGAAGAGAATCATTATTTTTCTGAAAGGCTGCGTTTGAAGTCTTTCCAGGCCGATATAGACCGCCTCAAAAAGCTGAGTGCTTTGACCCGTCCGGGTGGATTTGACGGCTCGTTCCACTTCATCGTGATTGCGTGTGAAGTCAGTATCCAGATAGACCTGATCGTCAAAAGAAACCACCATCACTTCATCGTCTGGATGGATCTGGTGCAGAAAGTCGATGCCGGCGTTTTGAATCCTGCCCAGTTTCCCCACCGTGCTGTAACTGGTATCCAGAAGCAAGGCCACGCTGAAAGGGGCATCCACTGGAAAGAAGTTAAGAACATCTTGCTCGACACCATCTTCGAACAGGTGGAAGTTTTCCCGGGTCAGGCCGGAAATAGGATGTCCCTGGCGATCGGTGACCAGGACATTCACCAGGATGGTGTTCACGTCGGCCCGGAAGCGTGGCTCGGACTCTTGAGCCCAGGCCGGGTCCATCATGAGGGTAAGGAATCCGAATCCGATCGCCAACAATGGGGTCAAGGGTTTCACGTGGATGTCCAGTTAGAGCCTCTCTTGTTTCATCGAGGGAAATCGATCTCCGAAGCCTCCTGGAGGTAAAGGTCCGCCGCCTGTTCGGTCAGGAATCGGCTGTCGGTGAGCCTGCTGACGGCCGCCTGGATACAGGCCCGATAGGTCTCCCTGTTGAAACTTTGGCCCGGTTTCAACAGGCCCAGTCGATACCAGGCCTCCTGGACGCTTTCCCGGGAATCCAGATAGCGGTTCAGATTCATGTCCACAAAAACGCCGCGCCCATCCAGAGGTTCCAGGGTGCGGCCGTCAAACGGAGAGAACGTCGTCCAGTTGACGCCTCTCTCTCCCAGACTGGGAGGATAGGGATGGTAGACTCCCAGCGGACAGGCCACTTCCGGCAGGGCAACGGCCGGGTTCTCATTGATGCCGTCGCCATTGAGATCGCCCAGTTCCAGCAGGTCAGATCGGGTGGCGGGGGGAGAGATGTCATTCTCTACCCACTGGTCCAGGAGCTCGATCAAGCCGTCCATCAGACGGGAAAGACGAATGGCGGCAACATCTTCTTGACGATCGTCCTCCAGATATTCATCCCCGATGTGACTGATGCCCTGGATCTCGTACATGCGAAGTTTATCTCCCAGGCCCTTGTCCCGAAGGATTCGGGCGGTGATTCGGTGATTGGTGAGGTAGGCCGGTGATATCCACTGGGGAACTCCAGCACTACCCCAATGCCCGACGAACAATTGGTGAGGGATCTCAATGGTCCTGATGAACTGCTGGCGGGCTTCTTGACTGTCAAAGAGAATGTTTTTGCCGCTTTCCTCCACATAGGGGAGGTAGAGGCCGCCTCCGGAATCGTCATTGAGGAAACCATCGATGATGGGATCTCCCTTTTGATCCAGATTCTCGCCCGGTTTGTAGTTGATCAGGCGAGCGGTCATTCCACCGGCCGAATGGCCGTACCAGTAGGT
>JAZFRU010000052.1:0-3858 GCA_036445815.1 Acidobacteriota bacterium
CCCTCACCCTGGTATGGGGGGCGACTTCCAGATGGAACTGTCCCCTGACACCTAAGAGTGTTGCTGCGGTTTGTGCGGTGGCCATTTTGTATGCTCTCAGCGACGAATGGCACCAGTCTTTTGTTCCGAATCGTGACGCATCTCCGGTCGATCTGGCCGCGGACTTTCTGGGTTCCGTCACCAGCGTGATGATTGTTTACGGGTTAGGTCAGGGAAGAAGTCGGGAGTAGTCCCTGGTCCAACTACCCATGAGTCCCCAGGACTATCGGAGCAAGCACGATTCCCAGAGGACCGGTCGGTCCAAGGACTCTTGCGAATCCTTGCGTCACATCCGGCAGCTACTCGAAGATCGATCTTTTCATCCTCCGATCTGGATCAGAGGTGCCTATCGTCAAACCCTGGTCGGATCCCTGATGAAACGAAATTTCCCCTGGGGATGGAAGCACTCTCGAGAACATCTGGTTGATTTGCAGTGCGGAACCCGTGTTCGCTTGATAGGAGTCTGGCAAGATCCCCGGTTGCCTACACTGATCGTTGTGCACGGTACCGGTGGGTCCAGCAATTCCACCTACATGCAGGGTCTTTCCCACAAGGCCTACCGGGAAGGATGGAATGCCCTCCTTCCAAATCTCTACAATGCAGGCCTGACTCTTGAGCGACCCAAGGTTTTTCACTCCGGTTCCAGTCGAGAAGTTGAGGAGATTCTTCAACAAGTGATTCTGGGCCATCAGGTGAAGGCGATCTTTCTGGTAGGGGTTTCCATGGGGGGGAATATTTTGCTCAAGTTGCTGGGAGAGTGGGGGAGGTCGTATCCGGAACAGGTGAAGGCGGCAGCGGTGATTTCTCCACTGGTGGATCTGGGTGCCAGTTGGAAGATCCTGGAGAAGCCGTCTAATCGTTTGTTCCAGCACCATATGGTAACCCATCTCAAAAGACGGGTTTTTCAGGGTTTTCCTGCACTGGATGGATTCGTTGATCAGGAAGCCCTGAGTCGAGCCCGGACCTTCCGCCAATTCGACGAGCTGTACACGGCTCCCCTTTCGGGTTTCCGTGATGCTCTCGATTACTATGAAAAAGCCAGTGCACTTCCGCATCTGAAAAACATCCAACTTCCCACCTTGCTGATTCACGCCCAGGATGATCCCTTGCTGCCGGTGGAGCCTTTCCAGTCTCCCGAAATTCTGTCGAATCCTGCACTAGAGGTGGTCTTGACCCGACGCGGGGGACATGTTGGGTTCATCGAAAAGAGTGGCCAGGGGGATGTGGATCAATTTTGGGCGGAGAACAGGGTAATCGACTTTTTCCGTTTCGTTGCCAGGTGTGGACTGGCCTGAGAAAGATTTCCTCGTAGATTTTCCAACTCAGACGTAATAGTTATGACTCTCGGTTTCCGAGTTTGACCTCGTCGCGCTCGCCACAGGCGTTGCTAGTTCAATCAAGCGAGGCTCTACTTGTATGACGATCATAACCTCCCGCTTCCCTACTCAACGACTTTTCGAGTCAGGCTGGAAAGCCTTGACTGATGTGGAATTGGTCGCCTTGTTGGTGGGGCCTGGAAGTTCTGAAGCACAGGCGCTGAGAGATGCACAGCAGTTGCTCGAGGTAGTCGGGTCGGCGGCCCAACTGGGGGGGATTACCTGGGAAGAGCTTCATCGAGCCGGTTGGGGGCGAAAGAAGGCCCAGGCGATCCTGGCCGCCATCGAGCTGCAGTGCCGACTCCAGAAGAATGCGCTGTCTCCTGGACAGCCCTTTTCTTCCAGCCTTGAGATCTTTCGTCATTTCCAACCTTTGGTCGATGGGCTCAAGAAGGAGTGTTTCTGGTGTCTTCTTCTTGACGGTAAGAATCGTATCTTAAGAGTGGTTCGAATTTCGGAAGGATCCCTGACCTCTTCGCTGGTTCACCCTCGAGAGGTCTACCGTCCGGCTATCCGGGAGGCCGCGGCTGGAGTACTTTTCGTTCACAACCATCCCAGTGGTGATCCCGCACCCAGTCAGGAAGACATTCAGATTACCAGGCGACTGGTTGAAGTGGGAAAGATCGTCGGTATACGAGCCCTGGACCATGTTATTATTGGCGCCCACCGATACTTTAGCTTTGTCGATCAAGGCGTTTTTTAACCCCGCTGAGTGCGATGACGGACCTGGAGAACGCAGCTTTTGGAATTCGATGGGCGCTGGGCCGTCCTTTCCAGGTTGTTGGTCTGGGGTTGAATGCCGTGGATTGGATCTACGTTCTTCCTCGTTTCCCCACCCATGGCGGGAAGGTGCAAATCGAGAACATCTACAAGCGAGGAGGAGGTCAGGTCGCCACGGCCTCCGCCCTCTGTGCACGGTACGGTTTGAAGGTCCGATATGTGGGACGAGTGGGAGATGACGGGATCGGTGAATGGTCGCTCGAAGATCTTCAATCAGAATCGATGGATGTGTCCGGTGTCGATACAGTTGCGGGTGCCTCCAGCCAGTTTGCCACCATCTTGGTGGACCGGCCCACCGGGGAGAGGACTATTTTGTGGGATCGCGATTCTCGATTGCTCTACAAGGAGGGAGAGCTCAATCGTGATCGGCTGGTTCAGGGGCAGTTGCTGCATCTGGACGGTCACGATCAGGTCGCCTCGATCCTGGCTGCGCGCTGGGCGAGAGAGGTGGATATGAAGGTTTCGCTTGACATTGATAAGGTCCAACCAGGTGTTGAGGAGCTTTTGGGTCTGGTTGACTTTCTGATCCCCAGCGTCAATTTCGTGCACAATTTTTCGGGAAGTGCGGATTGGAAGGAAGGTCTGAGGGTCCTGGCGGATCACACGGCTGGCTTTGTGGGAGTCACCCGGGGGAGGGAAGGTACGGCAGCCCTGTGGGAGGGGAATGTCATTGAAATTCCCGGAATCTCGGTAGAGGCAGTCGACACGACCGGGGCCGGGGATGTTTTTCATGGCGCCTTTCTCTATGCGCTGTTCGAGAATTACAGCGTGACCAGGTGTCTTGGTTTCGCCAATGCAGCTGCGGCCCTGGCATGCACCCGATATGGTGCAAGGGCAGGGATCCCCACCCTTGCGGAAGTCTTATCGATGATGACAAATTAATGAACCGATTTATGAATCATCCGAGCTATAATGGCATCCCAATGGGTATGAAAAAGCATGTTCTCTTTCTTCTTTCTGCACTGTGTTTTACCGCTCTGGGAGCTCAAGCCGACCTCAAGCCGGAGGAGATCATTGAGCGCTTTGCGGCCATGGAAACCGAGTTCAAGGGGTTGTGGCAGCAATATACCTACACTCAAAAAATCGTCTTCCAGGTTCTCGATGAGAGAGGAGAGATCCAGGAAGAGAGGGAGATGTGGGTGGAAGTCTATTTCACCAAGGAGGGAAAACGAGAGACGCGAATCTTGGATGATCGAGGCCGACTGAGGTCTGTGAGAGTGAGCCAGGAGGACATTGATGATGCCGTGCATCGACAGCCCTTCGTGCTGACCACAGAGGATCTTCCCCTCTACAGGGTGGACTATCGAGGAGAAGAGCAGGTCGACGAACTCTACACCTATGTCTTTGATGTTGAACCGATCCGCATTCAAGATGGGAAACGTTATTTTGAAGGGCGTATCTGGGTCGATGACCTGGACTTTCAGATCGTGAGATCAGTCGGGAAAGTGGTTCCAGACTACCGGGACAACAAGTTTCCCAAGTTTGAAACCCTCCGCCAGCAGGTGGACGGAGAGCACTGGTTTCCGGTCTGGACTGAAGCGGATGATGTCCTGCGTTTCGGTAGGGGAAACGAGGTTCGGGTCAGGGAATTGATCACTTATGACAACTTTCAAAAGTTCGAAGTGAATACCTCGATTCGTTACGAACCGATCGAGGGACAGGA
>JAZFRU010000053.1:0-3472 GCA_036445815.1 Acidobacteriota bacterium
AACCCGTATGTCCCAAAATTTCTCTACCACAGCGTGAAAACCATGGGTCCGAAGTCCGCTTCGCGGATTCGTGCGGTGGTAAGAAGGCATAGACTAGGCACCTCAAACCTTCGCTCGATCTTAACCAAGGCTAGTAGGAACGCACGGCGTGTGCCCATCTTAGTCTTCACAGTCATAGCCATGGGCGCACGCCGTGCGCCCCTACTGTGGTGAAGATTCGGCGCCCTGAGGCGCCTCCCACACTCCGGTCAGGGGTCGGCCTTTACTCCGGCAGCGCGAAGACAACCAGAGCCTGGTCCTCGGGCGGGCTCGGGTTGTCGACATGAGAGGCCCCGGCGGCCATGATCGCCACATACTGCCTGCCGTCCTTGCCTCGATAGGTCATGGGTACGGCACGGGCGTTCATGGCCAGTCGGGTGACCCACAGTTCCCTGCCCGTCCTGGAATCGAAGGCGCGAAAGCGATGGTCGTTGGTGGCCGCGATAAAGACCAGTCCACCCGCCGTGGTGATGGGGCCGCCAAAACTCATCCGGCCGGTTTTCTGTTTGGCTGGCGGCAGTTCCTCGGTAATGCCGAGAGGCACCTTCCAGGCAATGTCGCCAGTGGCTGCGTTGACCGCCACCAGGTGACCCCAGGGGGGTTTGTTGCACAGCCAGGCTCCCTCCCCCGAATTCATGACGTTGCCGACATCCGGGTCTCCTTCAAACCAGTGAAACCG
This sequence comes from Acidobacteriota bacterium, assembly GCA_036445815.1. Lineage (GTDB taxonomy): Bacteria > Acidobacteriota > UBA6911 > RPQK01 > JADFOI01 > JAPYTY01. The sequence goes on from JAZFRU010000053.1 coordinate 719, forward strand.
CATCATGGGGCCCACGATGCTGTTGCGCCGATAGTCGAAAAGAGCGTCCTTGTTGGGATGTTCCTCAACCCAGCCGAAACTGGCTTCATCCATGGTGTTGACAAAGACATAGCCGAGGCCGGGATCCGATGCGGTACCTCCCCAGTTGCTACCGCCCACCGAGCCGGGAAAATGGATCGTCGAGCGGGGCGGTGCGCCCGGTGCACGATAGGCATAAGGGGTGTAGGGACCCGCGTTGTATAATCCGCCGCTTCGCTCCACCAGTTCCCGGCAGAAGCGGGCGTGTTCCTCGGTCGTGTCTTCCGCCGTGACGAGGTCCTCCGGAGTGTAGCTCACCTTGGCCAGGGGAGGCGGTTTCACTGGGATCGGCTGGGTGGGTGAGCTCTTTTCACCCGGAGCATCGCTCTGAGGAACCGGCACCTCCTCGATACCGAAGACGGGCTCACCGGTCTCCCGATTCAGGATGTACATGTACCCAGTCTTGGGAGCCAAGGCCAGGATGGGAACCGTTTCTCCGTCGATCGTCACATCCAGGAGTCCCGGAGGAGCGGGAATGTCGTAGTCCCAGAGATCGTGGTGCACGGTCTGGAAGTGCCACTTACGCTCTCCGGTGGCGATGTCGAGCGCCACCACCGAACCGGCAAACAGGTTGTCCCCAGGACGGTTTCCGCCCCAGAAATCGTGGGGACCCGCGCTCTCGAAGACCGCATAAAGAAGCCCGCGCTGGGCATCCATGGTCATGGAAAAAGCCCAGTGATAGACGTTGGTCTGACTGCCGGCGCTGTCGTTCTCCCAGGTGTCGTGGCCGAATTCTCCCTCCTTCGGTACGGCGATGAACTCCCACACCTGATCTCCGGTCACGGCATCAAAGGCGCGTACCCCTCCCGGCGTACTGTTGGAACCCACCACCAGAAGGTTTCCGTACACCAGGGGTGCCCCGTGGTAAAGCACCGACATGATCGTGACGCCTCCATCACCGAATTCCGAAGCCAGCTCTCCCCCCCCGGCCTCCAGGCCTATCAGGCGCTGATTGGAGGTAAAGAAGATTCGCGCCTCATGCTCGCCATCACCCGGCCAGTAGGAGAGACCGCGCCGCGAAGGTGCTCGTTCATCGCCCAGTTCATGGCGCCAGATCTCCTTGCCGGTCTCGGGTTCCAACGCCACCAGACGGTCGGAAGCTGCCACATACAGCACGCCGTCCACCATCAGGGGAGTCGATTCCGAGCCCCCGGTCAAGTCTCCGGTCGTGGCATTTCTACCGAGCTTGTACGTCCAGACCTGCTCCAGTTGGGCCACGTTCGAGACGTTGATCTGGTCCAGGGGCGAGTGACGGGTCCCGGCCAGGTCCCGGTTGTACATGGGCCATTCCCCGGCCCGGGTCTGGGCCTGGGATGATTCACAAAAAAAGCTTACCAGCATTGCCAGTGCAACCCACGATGTCCGACGAAAAATCATCACGTTACCTCCCTGATGAATCAAATCTTATGACCTCACCCTGGCCCAAGGCAATCAAAACCGTTGAATCGGGCGCAGACTAATTCTCCCGACCCTCTCGAATTGTGATGGGTACCCCGAGTCGCTAGAATGGGAAATCTCAACAAAAGGGAGGGAAGTACCCATGACCAAGAGCTGGGGGAACATGGCCATCGCGACGGGGATTGTCGCTTTGACGTTCACGGCACCTTTGATTCTGGCCCAGGACAGCGAGACGGAACGCATCGCCATTTCGGAGTTGAAGCAGAAACTTGAAAGTGGCGAGGAATTCCTCTTGATCGATGTCCGCGAGGACTACGAACTGGAGAGGGACGGCGCCATCAAGGGCGCCATCCACATCCCCATGGGCGAACTCGATGCCCGGATGAAGGACATCCCGAAGGATATCCCGCTGGTTTTCTATTGACAGGGTGGAGGGCGCGCGGAGCGCGCCGCTGAAAAGTTCATCAAGGCGGGCTACAAGGCGGGACCATTTTGCGGTATTCGGGACTGGAAGGTCAACGGTCAGGAAGTCGTCGAAAAGGTAGAGCGCCCGGTGGAAGGGCAGATTCGACCTTAGGAGCGGCCTTCGCGCTGCTCGGCCGCGTTCCACGTTCCAGGTTCCACGTTCCACGAAATGAAGTGGGTGCCCACCGATCAGGCTGCAAACTCAATGTAGCGGCCGCTCTATGAGCGGCCCTCCGGATTCGGCGCACTGAGGCGCCTCCCACACTCCGAATCCTGGTAAGAACGGCCTTCCTGTATTGGGTAAGTCTGGAGGGCCAAGAAAAAGGAAAGTGTTTCTTCTCTGTGTCTTTGTGTCTCTGTGGTGTAAGAGCAGCCTCGCCTCACTCGGCTGCGTTCCACGTTCCAGGTTCCACGTTCCACGGAAGAAAAAGGAAAGTGTCTCTTCTCGTGTCTTGGTGGTGAAGGCCTAAAAATCAAGAATATAGGTCAGCTTGGCGACGAGCGCCCGTTCACGTACCTCGCCGGTGCTGGCACGTCGTTCGTTATAGACCAGAAACAGGTCACTCAAGGGCTTGTAAATAAAATTGAAGCGAATGTTGCTCGAGACTTCGCGCCGCGTGCTGTCGTATTGGATCAGGGCGTTGAGAAAGGTGGAGGTATTGAACGAATAAGAGAGACGCCCGGCAACCAGGTCGGTGTCGAAATCGCCCGAAGGCAGAGAGACCTGGTCGTGATTCCATGACAACTCGGTGCTTAATCGGTAGTTCGGCTGCAAGGTCAACTTGACTCGAAAGCTGGTCTTTTTCCCATCAA
>JAZFRU010000054.1:0-10090 GCA_036445815.1 Acidobacteriota bacterium
AATTTAAGGTCACCTACCGTCACACAGGTCCGCACCTGCCTGGCCCAGCCCAGCAGGATCCGAGCTATTTGGGCCAGTGGAATCCCAATGAACACTTCCGGCTCCGCTTCCTCCAGACATTTCTTGAGATTCTTGCGGCCGATCCCAGGATCGATCAACACCGGGGTCGCGTTTAATTTGATCAGGGCAAAGCTCAAGATCACGAAGGCAAGACCCGGTCGCACCATCAGAGCCACAATCGTTCCTTGTTCTATTCCGATTCTCCGGAGTCCCTGGGCACACTGATTACTCTGCGCCTCGAGTTGACTGAAGGTTAAACTCCCTTCAACCGCAACGACGGAGGGTTGGTCAGGTCTCTCGACTGCGAGTACGGAAAGATGCTCCGCGATATTGGGCCAGGTGCTCATCACACCTGCCTATGCTGCTCCATAAACTCGCTTACCAGCGGAAGGATGACTTCAGGAACCTCCTCCAGAACATAGTGCCCTGCCTCCGGAAAACGGCGAACCCGGGCCTGCGGAAAATGCCTGATCCACTCGGCGAGAAAGTCACGATCAAACACAAAGTCCGCTTCACCCCAGCAAATCAGCATGGGGGTCTGTTGAAACAGAGTCAGCTTCTCCTGGACTTCCTTGAGGGGAGCATAGGAGGGGTCAATCGGTGATAGAGGGATATCCTGGACAAAGGCCAGGGTGGCAATGCGATTCTGTGAAGAGTCATATGGGCCTGCATAAGCGCGCCGAATTTCTCTCGGCATACGTTGGGATTGGCATCCCAAATAGGTGGACACACGAGCGAAGGCATTGAATTTCAATATCAGGAAGGCGGCCAGGCGAGAATTTCGACAGAACTGAAGAGACCAGTGCAGGGGTTTCGATTCCGGCAAAAGGAAGGCCGTAGAATTGAAAACTATCAGTCGGGCAATGCGATCGGGAAAACGGGTCGCAAAACGCATCCCGATTGGTCCTCCCCAGTCATGGACGATCAACGTGATATTGGACGTCACCCCAAGTTGATCCAACAACCTTTCCAGATCTGCAGTGCGTCTCTCGAGTGTGTATGAGTATGTTGAGTGATCCGGCTTGTCAGAAAGTCCGCACCCCATGTGGTCGGGAACGATCACCCGCGAGGTCTGTCGCAACGAGCTAATGAGTTTCCGATACATGAAAGACCAGCTAGGATTTCCATGTACCATGACGACCGGCTCACCCTGCCCTTCGTCCAGATAGTGATACTGCTGCCCTTCAAGATCCAGATAGTGGGACTGGAAATCATAAAGGTGCCTGATACGGTTCACGGAGAAAGTCATCGGAGGAACAAGAAACGACGGGTTCGCTAACCGATTAGTAGGTGAAGGAACCGACCGCGGTGCTGACCCCGGCGCTCCCCATCAGCAGCAGTACTCTCATGCCCCGATGAAGCCTTCCCTCAGCCTCAGCAACGGCCAATGCTAACGGTAAGGATGCCGAGACCGTGTTACCAAACCGGGGATGAGTCTCGAAAACGATACTCTGGTCAATATTGAGCATCTTTACCACCTTTTGAGTGGTAGGAACATTGACGGCATGACCAATCAGAATGTCGTGGACCTTGGTGGCGATGGGATGGCACTCCCGGGCATGCCCCACCAGCTTGCGGATCGTGAAGGTGAGCAATTCTCCGGGAACCGTGAAGAAGGACATGGGCCTGAGACCATTCACTTCATGGGAGGGAGTAAAGTCCGCCGCATGGGGCAGAGGAATCTTACACAGTCCCGCCTTCTCCCCACAAGTCTTGAAGGAAAAATGGGAATCGTCCTCCGAGCCATCGGCCGTCAGGAGGGTGGCAGTCGCAGCCTCGCCGATGGTAAAAGCGGAAAAAGAGTTTTCCAACTCTTCGCTGTTCTTGATGTCAAAGTTGGCATACTCGTTGAAATTGAACTCACAATTGAGAATCATGATCAGCTTGTACATCCTCTGACCCAAGAAACTCTTGGCGATGTCCAGACTGCGAATCCAGCTGGCACAGGCGTCCAGAACATCAAAGCAGGTGGCTGATTTCAGGCCTAATTCACTCTGAAACAGATTGGCCGTGGCCGGCTCCATCCATCCCCTTCCCACTCCCGCATAGATGAGCAAGTCCACGTCTTCCCGATTGACTCCAGCCTTTTCCAAGGCCTTGTTCCCGGCCTGCAGGGCAAAATCAAGGGCACGTTCGCCCCTCTCGCGATGATAGCGAATCTTGGTCCCGGACATCTTGAAGAATCTTTTCATCTTCTCCACCAGGGTTTGCAGTTCCTTGGGAGAGAGGCGAGCCTTATTCTCCTCGATCAACCGTGCGATCAAATGCTCGTTGGAGACTTCCTTGCTGGGAAGGGCGTAGGAAATGTTCAAGATTTTCATTATCTATATCTTACCGTAACCACGACATCTGACGTTCTGACCGCCCTGCAATACCAGAAAACGATGCTCGATCCAGAGCGGAACAGCTCTAGGAAAAATACCTGTCAGGAGTGTCTTTGTCAATGCTCCGGGTACGATTTAGAGCCCTCCGAGACGCTCATATAGACAAGATTAGGCGACACAGCATGAAATTTCAATCAGGTAGTGAGAAAAATTCGCCATGCTGTATAATACGACCGTTGTTTTTGATGGTGGCCCAACCCGTAGTGGATGTGCCGCCCAGAGTCGATCCGTTTAGGGGAGGAAGCTAAATGACACACGGTTCTTCGGAACAATCCAATATTCACATTATTTCTCTCGATCTGGGGAGCTTACTGGGTCTCGACCTACCCGCCGAGATTATCGCTCAAGCCGCCGAATCATTGGAGGCAAAGCGATCCCAGGGACAACTGCGTGGAGCACTGACCTACAGCTTTGCCCAGGACCTGCACATTCACATCAGCACCAGCAACTCGGACTTTGCCGAAGAAGATGGATCCGATCCCGAAACCGCTGCTCTCCAAGCGGCCCTGGAAGCCGGATTAAAATCCCTTCAGAAGGCCAGGGACATGGGTCTGGGATCTGCCGAGGACGACAAGATTTTCTCCCTGAATCAGCAACAGCAGATCGCTGCATTGGGAGTTCGCCATTTAAACTACCCCTACACGGAAAGAGGAGCCGAACCCATATACGTGGCCAAGGCCATCAATGGCAGCTGGGGATTTTTTAACCGGGCAGTCTTCAATCTGTGCTTCAATCCAGACAAAGGTTCCGGCCGCCGCATCGAAGGGAATGACTTTCTGGCCGTTGTGGAGTCAATCGATGACCTTCGCCGAGGAAATGTTCCTGTCCGCACCTATGAATTCGGTCCGGAACATACCAATGAAATGGTCGCCTTGATCGCCGACGCCGACGAATGGCGGCTGAGTCGTGTATACGCGGTAAAGGGAAAATTCGGGGAAGGCGACCTGGCCGATGAACCGGCTGTTGCTGTCGCCGGCAGCGTGAATCCCGTCATGATCGGGCGGTCCCAGTCGGGACTTCCTGCCATTGGTGAGTTCACCCAGGCCACAGCGGAGTTCTACTTTGGGCCCGGTGGAGACCGGGGAGATTACCGGGTGGGACTCATGCCTGCGACCTTCCCGGAGGCTCGCGCTCTCTACTCTTCACCTGGAACGGCCCGGGTGGTTGCCTATGCTTATCAATCCTACGACCGAGGCCGAATCCCCACCGCCACCGACGTGGTGGATGTCTTTGCTCAAAACAGAGCCGAAACGGTTCGGGTGCAGCAGGAAGCCTGTCGTTTGATTGCACCGATGGTCGGTCACGGTCCTTTTGAACCCTACCTCAACCCAACGGCAGCCGAGCGTCGCGCTTTGGAAGAAGTCGAGCGTCTTCAAAACCGTTTTCAACTCATACCCGGGAAAGACCCTCTGGTGGAAGCAGTCAACCAACAGGCTCTATTCACTCTGTCGGACATCAAGGCGGACAGCGGAGGCAAGGTTGGACATACCACGCCTCCTCATCATTTCTCTCCCGTAGCTGACGCGAGTCTCGAGGAAGCCAAGGAGGCCCAATTGATTCATGGCACCTCAGAGATCATCGAAGTCGGTGACGACGGGCATCTCTTGATGACCCACAATCAGGGTGCCGACAACAATGAGATCCATCTTTTCGCCTACCGCACCTTCTTTCGCCAGGTCTGGGTAGCCGAGGTTCTCGGATACAAATGGTATGGCCTGGGTCAGGATTTAGTCGGAGACGCCTCGGAAGGCCGCACCACGGAAGAATTGGCCAACCTCACCGATGCCTTCATGGATCGACTCGACGGGAAACTCCCTGCCGCTGAGCAGAACCGGTTCGCTGAGCTCAAGGAAACCTATTCCCAGTGGAAGAGCGGTCACAAAAAAGGCCATAAACCTCTGGCTGTCTTCTCTGGAAATGTCTCGGGACAGGGACCCGGATTTGCTGAGCTTCCCTCGAGTCGCCCCGGTAGATTTGGGTTGCTGGCCATGGACAAAACCGGCCCTTCGGCCTTCAATCTTCCTGTCTGGTGGAGCTTGAACCGGGCTCGCGATGACGAAACACTGGCTACTTTTCTCGATTCCATAGGCGGTCATGGAGTGGTCGTGGAAATATGGGATGTGGAACACCACAAACGTGTTTTCCTGGACCTGGAGACGGAACTCAACAGCATCAAGGGGCTACTTGGAGCGATCGAGCACTTTAACGTGAAGCGTGTCTGGAGCCGAACAACGGAGAGTTGGGACCCGAACAAACTGGAGGAATGCCTGGGCGAAATCCTGTTGGCAGCTTCCACTGAGAAACTGGCGGTCATCACCGGAGGTGAATATCGAGGCAAGGACGATCCGGTCCTTCTAGCGGTAGAACCTCTGGCCAACGCTCTCAACCTGTTCATGCGAGACGAGTACTACATGACCCAGGGAGACGGACGTGGTTCACACTTCATGTTTCCAACTCCGCTGGCGTTCAAGGATGCCATCGCCACCATCAACAGCCGGGCCGTTGCCGTATCCGCCTGGATTACGGTGGACTCATCGGGTGAGATCCGACAATTCAGTGACGTCTTCGCAGGACCAGCTTACAAGGCAGCACGCGACCGGGCCTTCCAGGTCAACAAGGCAATCTGGGATGTTCAGGGAGGCAACTTCATCCCTGTGGGCGTGGGTTCATCCAAGGTCGAACAGTCCTATCCTCTGGCCAAAACACTGGCCCGCATCACGGCGCCCGATTCCGAATTCCTTTCAAAGCGCAACAACTCTGGCACGGTATCGGCGGATCTGGTCGGAACCAACCAATAGTAGTCTGGATGACCCATCATCCGGACAGCAGGAGCAGCAACCCAATGACACATAGTAGTTCTCAATCCAATGATGATCCGACCTACGTTTATCTGTTCACCGAGGTGGCAGAGGCCGAAAAACATGTAGGAGGTGACTGGGAGGATGTCCGTGCCCTGCTCGGAGGCAAGGGAGCCAATCTGGCAGAAATGACTCGTCTGGGCATTCCAGTTTGTCCGGGTTTCACGGTCACCACCGAGGCCTGTAACGCCTACCTCGCCGCTAACACCCAGTTTCCTGACTCTCTGTGGGAACAAGAACTGAGCGCCATGACAGAAATAGAAAAGGTCACAGGGAAAATCTTCGGAGATCTGGACAATCCCCTGTTGGTCTCCTGCCGCTCAGGAGCCAAGTTCTCTATGCCGGGCATGATGGATACGGTATTGAACATCGGACTCAATGATGCAGTGGCCCAGAAGTGGGTGGATCGGGGTGCGGAGGCTCGCTTTGTCTACGACTCCTACCGAAGACTGGTTCAAATGTTCGGAAGCGTCGTTCTGGATGTAGATGATGAGCTCTTTGAAGAGGTGATCACTCAACAACGAAACAAGGCCGGAGTGGTCAGCGACTCACAGCTTTCGGCAGAAGACTGGATGCAGACGACCGAAAAGTTCAAACAGATCGTAAAAGACCACACCGGAACAGAGTTCCCGACTGATCCCTACCAACAGCTCAAACTGGCGACCGAGGCCGTCTTCAAATCCTGGGATGGCAAACGTGCCATTGATTACCGAAACGCTGCCCACATTTCTCATGACCTGGGCACAGCCGTCAACATCCAGACCATGGTCTTCGGCAACATGGGTGACGATTCTGCCACAGGGGTTGCCATGTCCCGGAACGCCTCAACCGGAGACCTGGAACTGGAAGGAGATTTTCTGATCAACGCCCAGGGAGAAGATGTAGTCGCCGGGACCCGGCAGACTGATCCCATTGGTAATCTGAAGGAAATCATGCCTGAGGTTTACGACCAATTCGAGAAAATCTCCCAGAAATTAGAAAAGCATTACCGCAACATGCAGGACATGGAATTCACCGTCGAGGCCGGCAAACTTTGGTTGCTCCAGACACGGGATGGCAAACGTACCGCCCAGGCCGAGGTACGCATAGCCGTCGATATGGTCGAGGAGGGTTTGATCAGCAAGAAAGAAGCGGTCGGTCGCGTTAATTCGGATCAGGTGGACTTCTTTCTTCATCCCCAACTGGATGGAGAAGAGCGCAAGAAACACCAGATTATCGCCACCGGCCTGAACGTCTCTCCGGGGGCGGCTGTTGGCCAGGTGACTTTTGATGCCGATACCGCCGAGGCCTGGGCGCACGAGAAGGGCAGGAAGGTCATCATGGTCCGCCCCGAAACCAAGCCAGACGATGTCCACGGCATGCTGGCTTCGGAGGGTATTCTGACCAGCCGGGGCGGCCGCGCCAGTCACGCAGCTCTGGTAGCCCGCCAGTTCGGCAAACCGGCAGTAGTCGGCGTCAGCGAATTGGAGATCGATCTGGAAGAACGCCAGATGACGCTCGGCGAGACTGTGATCAAGGAAGGCGAATGGATTTCTCTGGATGGAACCACAGGAGAAGTGCTGCTGGGAGAGCTCCCCACTGTGATCCCTGACTTTGACAATCCCCATCTGCTGAAAGTGCTCGAATGGGCCGACGAATTCCGGAAACTCGAGGTCTGGGCCAATGCCGACTCCCCTCAAGATGCTATCCGGGCCCGGGGCTACGGCTCCCAGGGAATCGGATTGTGCCGAACCGAGCACATGTTCTTTGGTGCCGAACGCTTGCCGATTGTTCAGAGCATGATCATGGCCGAGTCCGAGGAAGATCAAAAGAATTCGATTGACAGTTTATTGCCCCTGCAGCGAGAGGATTTTCACGGGCTATTCAAGGCCATGGACGGACTGCCCGTTGTGATCCGCCTGCTCGATCCACCGCTGCACGAATTTTTACCCGCTTTCGACGAGTTAATCCGAGACCTGGCCGATTTGAAAATCAAAGCGGCACTGGCCAACACATCCGAAGAAAAGGAAGCAATCGCTGCCGAGATCAAAGACAAGAGTACCGTCTTGAAGAGAGTGGAGTCTTTGCACGAGATGAATCCGATGCTGGGCACCAGGGGCGTACGCCTGGGCATCCTCATTCCTGAACTCACCAAGATGCAGGTTCGGGCCATTTTCGAGGCGGCTTGCCAGGCCTCCAGAGAAGGCTTTGATCCGATCCCCGAGGTCATGATTCCGCTCACTTGCCATGTCAATGAACTGAAGGTTCAACAGACGCAATTACAAGAGGTGGCCCGGGAAGTGATGAAACACGAGGGCATTCAGATCAAGTATAAATTCGGGACCATGATCGAAGTCCCCCGGGCCGCACTCACTGCCGACGAGTTGGCGGAAATAGCCGAGTTCTTCTCTTTTGGCACCAATGATCTCACCCAAACCGTCTACGGAATCTCTCGCGACGATGCCGAGGCTGGATTCCTGGTTCACTACATGGAAAAGAATATCCTTCCGGAAAACCCCTTTGCCAGCCTGGATCCTGTCGGAGTGGGAAGGCTGATGGAGATGGCGGTCAAGTACGGCCGACAGACCAACCCCGACCTGGAAATCGGCATCTGTGGAGAGCACGGTGGAGATCCCAGTAGTATCGCCATTTGCCATCGACTGGGCTTCAACTATGTCTCCTGCTCCCCGTTCCGGGTGCCCATCGCCCGGCTGGCTGCGGCACACGCCGCCCTGGCGGATGAGAAGTAAATCTTCGGAGCGCTGGTCGAATGTAGTGGCCGCTCTATGAGCGGTTCTCCGGATTCGGCGCACTGAGGCACCTCCCACATTCCCCGGATCCACGTTAAACGTTAAACATGAAACGCGGTCGAGCCAGACGAGGCCGCTCCACACACCTTCCGGTAACAGACTTGATGAGCTCCGGAGAGACGCGTCTACAGCAGGAGCCTCAGGGCGAATAAAATGATCAGTCCAGTGACGATGCCCCTGACCCAGGCATGCCCTTTTCTCACCGTCAATCTGACGCCTATCTGCCCCCCCACGATCATTCCGGCAGCCAGCACCAGTCCGGTTCCCCAATCAACCTTCCCCTGCCAGGCAAAGATGCTCAGCGCGATCGTCGAAAAACACAAAACGGTCAATGCCTTGACGGCATTCCCCCGCACCAGGTCCAATCCGCCCAGGGTCGTCACCGAGAGGATGAAGAATCCCACTCCCGCCTGAATGAATCCTCCGTAGATACCCATGAAAAAGAATCCCACCACCATCATGCCCGTCAGGTAGAAAGGTCTTTCACGCGTCACACCTGGCCGCCGGGATTTCAAAGGATCCCACAGGGTCCACAGCGTCACCACAACCATCAGAAATGCCAGAATCTGCTTGAACGCATCCTCTTCGACTCGGAGAGCCAACCAGGTCCCTCCGACTGCACCCACAGTTGCCGGCAAGGCTCCCCACAACAGCGACTTCACCTCGATCAGGCCCTTGCTTCTGAAGGTCCATATCGCACCCACATTCTGCAAGACTATCCCCACCCGGTTGGTGGCATTGGCAACGGTCGGCGAAAGCCCCAGAAAGATCAGCAGGGGAAGCGTCAAAAAAGACCCACCACCCGCGATCACGTTCACCGTGCCTGCCACACAGCCGATACAAAAAAGCAGAAGATAACCGGTCCAATCAGCCATTGTCGTACTCTCCTGGAGACCCACCTCAGAGCTCCTTCAATCTGGTATGATCGTTCCTGGAGTTACGGATGTCAAAAGAACTGGGACCGACCCTTCCTCAAGATCTACTGAACCATCTCTCGAACAGTGCATCTGAAGAGAAATCCAAAGAAGTGATCCTCTTGAACACCGTCAATGAAAATGGCTGGCCCCGACATGGGCTGCTCAGCCATCACGAGATCATTGCCAAGGACCCTCAACGGCTTTTGATACTCCTTTACAGCGACAGCAACAGTACTCGAAATGTTGAACGAGAAGGAAAACTGTCCCTGGTCATTATTAATCCGAACATGAGCTATTTTATTCTCTGCCGTGCCCGCCCCCTGCCCTGTCTTCCCGATGCCCCCAGTGAATCACTTTTTGAACTGAGAGTGGATCAAGTCCTTGAAGACACGATTCCGACCGCCAGGATTCTTACCGGGATTACCTTTGAAGGGAATGATCCGGGCATGACCGACGAAAGTCGAGAGCAGGTTTACCAGCAGCTGGTCGGCTTGGATTGACAAAGATTATCATCTCATTGAAACGTTCACTTTCCGCCCTGACCTACCTTGTCCTGCTCCAGGCCGCAGGTTCGGGACTCCAAGCCCAGACCAAAGACGAATCCCCCGAGACTGAAGCCCCCAAAACAATAATCCTCACCCTCTCCTTCGAAGAGGCCATCGGAACCGTAGGCGAAGAAGTCTCTCTGCCTATCCAACTCACGGCAACCCAGGACATAGCCGATCCCTTCACCATCATCCTTCGATTTCCACCCAGCCAGCTGGAATACAAGAAACTGGGCATTGCCTCACAACCCCGGAGTGCAGGGTGGAAACTGGATCCGAAGTTACGAAAAGCTCCGGCCGCCTTCGATATGCATTTTCTGGAGATCTCGACTCAGCCAGGGCCGGGAGAATTTCTTCCCGAGGGGGGCCTGCTGGCCTTCGCCTATTTTCAAATCGTGGAAGCAGTTCAGGAGCATGCCGTCGAACTCACTGCCAGCATCAAAACAACCGGCAACAGCAACTATGTCGTCAAGACCGAGCCCGCCACCATCACTGCCCTTCCGGAAGCGATGTTCGCCTGCTTCTTTTATATGCACT
>JAZFRU010000055.1:0-4080 GCA_036445815.1 Acidobacteriota bacterium
GCACGATAGCAAAATCCACGGACCTGGCGCAGTTGTTCGGCCCACTGCTCGTCGGTCTGACTGTCGGATTTCTTGGCCTTGTCTGTGGCCTGAAGTGCCTGGTTCGCGTAATCAGAGGATTTCTTGAAATCGTTGGCTCTCCAATACGAATTGGAGAGTTCAACCAGAATTTGGAGATTGGTAGGGTCATGTCTGACCACTCGTTGACCCCATTTGCGAAAATTCGCCTGGTCGTTCAGTGACTGATAGGCCTTGGCGACGAAGTAAGCGGTATTGGAATTGGGAGAGTCGTTGTAAAGCTTGCTGCCAAAGTCGACCAGCTTACGGGTATCGCCCAGCTGTTGGTAGGCCTCCGTGGCTGCCGCAATAGCAGTCCCGTCATTAGGTCTTAGCCGTAAAAACTTTTGTGCAACGTTGGCCAATTGCTGCCATTTCCCGCTCTGTCGCGGACCATTGTAATTCTGGGCATAGAGATAGGAGACGTTGGGATCCAAGACCGAGGATTCAAAAGTTTGGAGGAATTCGAATATCAAGTCCTGTCTTTTGGCGCTATCAGTCTCTGCTTCAATTTTTTGATAAAGGTCGTATTCCTCGCCGTAGGTATCGCTTTCCTGACTGGCCAGGACTCCCGAAACACTGCTGATAGAGATGACAACGAAGAGAGTTGCTGAAAGTACACTTCTCATACGGGCCTCCTGACAAGAAAGGGGTTAATCGTGACCACTAAAGTAACACAACAAAGGCTCATTGAAAATAGCCATTGAGCAGGCTTCACTTCCAACGCGGCTTTGCGATAATATCTAGCCCTTATCCGATCGGGGGTCGTCTAATCGGCAAGACAGCGGCCTTTGGAGCCGCCGATCCAGGTTCGAGCCCTGGCCCCCGAGCCAGATTGCGGTGAATTACTGGCCGAAATTCGAGAAATGTAAAAAGATGGTGTTGTGTGGATAGGCGAGAACAGATCAGGCTCATTACTGAAGAAGGGGTGGAGGCCTGGAACGAGTGGAGAGAGAATTGTCCCGAGGAGACGCCGAATCTTGAGGAAGCAGACCTGGTCCGGGCAATGCTTCCCGGTGCGGATCTCCGAAAGGCCAATCTCCGCAGAAGCTCCCTACGCGTCGCCAATCTCCACGGTGCCGATTTGTGCGGGGCCAACCTCCAGGAGGCCATACTCAAGGTGGCCGATCTCCGGGATGCCAAACTTAGGGATGCCAACCTCACTGGAGTGAACCTGAGCCACTCCGACCTGCACATAGCCGACCTGCGGGGAGCTGACCTGACCGAGGCGAATCTTCAAGGAATCTTCGTGGTTGGAACAGACTTCCGTGGCGCCAATCTCAGCAGCACCAATCTTCGTGGCGTGAAGCTCCTGGGGGCAGAGTTTCGTGGGGCCAACTTCAGTGGGGCCGACATGAACGGGGCGGATCTTCATGGGGTGGATCTCACCGAGGTAAACCTCCAGGGAGCCAACCTGTCCGGAACCGATCTCAACGAAACCCAGTTGAAGGGGGCCGATCTGAGAGAGGCCGACCTGGAAGACATCAAGAACTGGAACCAGATCATCGGGTTGGAGAGCGCCCATCTGCTCGGAGTCCAGAATCCCCCTGAGGGTTTTCTGGAATGGGCCAAGGATCAGGGCGCGGTCATCGCAGAGTAGCGAGCGCTGGTCGAGGACCAGCGCTCCCGACGTTTCACGTTTCATGTTTCACGTTTAACGGCCAATCGGGATGGATTGAGAAGGGCGCACGCCGAGCGCCGTCTCCAAACCCAGTTAATTTGGATCGGTCGGGTGTTGTGTTTCCGGAATGTGGGAGGCGCCTCAGTGCGCCGAATCCGGAGAGCCGCTCACAGAGCGGCTGCTACACTGGACTTGCCATCGAAGCGGTGGGCGTACGCCGTGCGCCCCTACACTTCTTTTCGTTAAACCTTAAACGTGAAACGTTAAACGCGGCTGAGCAGCGCGAAGCCGCTCCTTAAGAAAGCTTCACAAATACAAAGTTGAGGTTGCCCTGAAGGATACCTCCCTGGCCAAACAGAAAATCCTTGAATAGGGTCAGCCGTCTCTGACTTTCCTGCGGCCTGGAAGGATCCACCAGAGGAGAGTGTTCCAGATCAAGGAAGAGGGGATATCGGACCATCAGATGGGTCACTCCCAGCGTTTTCACCTTTTCGGTCAGTTCCTTGACGTTGGAAGATTCAGTAATGAGTTGAACCAGGGTCCAGTGTTCAAAAAAATCATCTGAAAATGAGGGTCTTTCCAGATAGTAGGTGTCATTTCTCAGGTTCACCAACCAGATCCGGGAATCGGCAGGGAGGGTGGCATTCGCCATTTGATACAGGCTGTAATAGGCCAGATGACGACCCAGATATTCTTCCCGAGGCTCACTGCCCAGCACCACGGCAGTGGGACTGCGTGATTGAAATAGTCCGCCGACGATCAACAGATTCGAGAGGAATATCGCCAGTACCGCTGCTCCCAGTAGGGTTTCATTTCTTCGGGCTGCCGAGGTTACTGTCCACCTTTGGGCGGCGCAAACGATACAGACTGCCGTGGAGGGCAGGGCCGGAAGCAGATAACGCAACTGTTGAGAAGAGAAGATCCAGGAGACGAGGACTGCCAGAGACAGGCCACCGGCTACCTTCAGTCCTGAAGGTAGATGTCGTCTGGCGGCAACTATCAGTGGAAGGCCAGTCAGAAAGAAGACGCCCAGGACGCCGTCGTAGTTGGAATAGGAATCTATTTTTCCCGCCAAGGAGAGTCGGATAGGAGCCGCCAGTGAGGTGAGAATGTTCCTCGGTTGTTGTCCGTACTGAAGCATCCAATCGTTGTAAAGCAGGCTTCGTTCCAGATCCCAGGTCGAAACATGAGCGGGCCAGAGGTTTAAAAAAAAGGGGAACAGGGGACTGCCGGAGAGCCACCAGTTTCGCAAATACCAGGGCCCTGCTACCCCACACGTCAGGACCAGGGCCACGGCTACCTCTTTCAGGATCGTTTGGCGCTTCGACCCATCCGTAACCAGGCGCAGGCGGAGCAGGACAACCAGAACCATCGGTGCCGCCAGATACAGGATGGTGAACTTGGAGGCCAGGGCAAATCCGATGAAAACGGCAACCCGCATCAGCCAACCCCGTTCCAGCGACTCCCACCATCGTGCCATGCCTTCGATGGCAAGAGCCCCGTAGAATGCGACCGCCAAATCAACATAGGCACTGGTGGCAACGGCCCAGGAAGTGGGTACAGTGGCGATGGCTGCCACTGCTGCCAGACACCAGAATCGTTTTAATCTCAAGTTTCGGGTCCACTCCCACACCAGGAAACAGCTCAGGATTCCCAGGGCGGCCCCCAGCACACCGGCCGCTCTCTCCCCTGTTCCTCCCGCCTCCGTACCGCCTGCCAGCATGGCCCACAAGAACTGCAGTTCGATGCTCAAAGGGGTGTAGCTCATGAGATTGTCAGGCAGCTCAACCAGTGCGTGGCTGGTGGCGTAGGCCTTGGGAACAGACAGGTGATAGAGCAGTGAATCACGGGCAATCGGAGGTGCGAGAGCCCCGATCAGGGTGGTCAAAAGAACAACCACCAAGATCGCCGACAGGATCCAGGATCCGATCTCCATGGGCTCGGACTTCGGGGTGGCTCCAGGGCTGCCGGCTCGGCCATGCCGAACCCATTCCAGCGCCACGCCACCGACTCCCAGCGAGAGGAGCAACCATGCCGTCCAGCTGTTGTACCAGCCGGCCAGGCCGATGAAAAAGAGAATCAGTGAGGACCCTCCGGCTCCCAGAGCAAAGCGGCTGGAGACAGGCAGCCCGGCATCGCGTTCCAGGGGAAGCAACCGAATCAACTGGGAGCCCAATCCGAACCAGGAAATGACAATGAGTGCTGCCAGCAGGAGCCCGCCGATGGATGTGATGAGGCCTGCAGATCCCCAAACAGGAACTTGCCACAAGCTCTGGCTTTCTTGAAGGAGAATGTTCTCTGTCGGGTCCAGTGTCCAGAAAAGGGAGAGGAGTCCCAGGCTCCAGACCACAAAGACCAGGGCCGGCCAACTGACGGTGCTTTGATTCTGTCGAAGTTCCATA
>JAZFRU010000056.1:0-7187 GCA_036445815.1 Acidobacteriota bacterium
CCGGTCATTGTCGACCCGAGTCACGCTATTGGAGTTCGAGATAAGGTCGCTCCACTGGCAAGAGCCGCCGTGGCTGCCGGTGCCGATGGGCTGTTGGTCGAGGTTCACCACGATCCCGATAATGCCATCTGTGACGGAGCTCAGTCCATGAAACTGGACCAGTTCGATGAACTGATGCAGGAATTGAAGGTGATATCCGGAGCCGTGAACCGAAGCATCTCCGGCCCGGAAGCGGTCAAGGTTTAAATACAGCACGGGCCCACGGGCCTTGCACGGTTTCGTGACGAACTGGTGGGAGGCAGGCGGCTTGAGCGGCTTCCGGATTCGGCGCGTTGAGTTGTCTCCCACACTCTGAACTCGTGGAACCTGGAACGTGCTGGTCGAATACCCGAGGCAGGTCACCGGTCAGGGGTGAGAGTTCCTTTCGGTTCTTGAGTCTTGTGCTTGTTTCGGATTGAGGGCTAAAGAACTTTCGTATTCTATCCATCCTCGTGGAACGTGGAACCTGGAACGCGCTGGTCTTCGACCAGCGCTCCGTCTCCCCTATCTCCCGCAGCACTTTTTGTGCTTTTTCCCTGAGCCGCAAGGACAGGGATCGTTGCGGCCCACCTTGGGCACATTCCGCACCACGGTCTTGACGGCTGCTGCCGTCCGGTCATCCACGGGCTGGTTGGGCTGGAAGGCCGTTGAGGGGGCGTTCTGGGGTCCGGAATAGGTGACCTCCTGCTTTCTTTGTCGCGCAGTCAGAAGCTCGCGTTCATCGTCTTGTGTAACCGGTCGCAGCAGGAAAAGCATTCTGACCATCTCTTCCGTGGCTCGGTTCCATAGTTCCTCAAACAGACCAAAGGATTCTCGCTTGTATTCCACCAGAGGATCGCGTTGTCCGTAGCCCCTGAGGCCGATGCCTTCCTTGAGATGATCCAAGGCCAGCAGATGATCCTTCCATTGCTGGTCCAAAATTTGAAGCATGACCATGCGTTCATACCAGCGCATCATTTCAGCCCCGACTTCTTTTTCCTTGTCGTTGTATTTGGATTTAACCTGTTCGCGCAGGTTTTCTTCCAGTTCGGGACGGGACAGTTGATTTACATTTTCCGGTAGGTTCCCCGCAAAGATTCGGCTCAGATTGACCTTGAGATTTTCCAGATCCCACTCTTCGGGATTCATGTCTATATGGGCATAGCTATCCAGGAATTCAATGAGGAGATCCTCGGCCAGGTTCAGGATATACTCCTTTTGATCCTGTTCATTCAGCAGGTCGTGGCGAAATCGATAGACTTCCTCCCGCTGCTTATTCATCACGTCGTCGTATTCGAGGAGATGTTTTCTGATCTCGAAATTTCTGGCCTCGACCTGTTTCTGGGCCCGTTCAATCTGCTTGGTGATGAGCCTGGATTCGATGGGGACTCCTTCCTCCATCCCGAGTTTGTGCATGAGACCGGAGATATTCTCGGATCCAAAGATCCGCATCAAGTCATCCTCCAGCGACAGGTAAAAGCGGCTCGATCCGGGATCTCCCTGCCGTCCGGAACGACCTCGAAGTTGATTGTCGATGCGGCGAGCTTCATGGCGTTCGGTTCCGATAATATGGACTCCGTCCAGCGCAATCACCTCATCGTGTTCTTTTTGCCAATCTGGCAGGAGTTTTCCCAGTTCCGTCTGATATTCTTCTAAATGCTCTTCCGGATCTTGATTGCGAGTTCGAAAGGTCGATTTAGCCTGAAATTCAGGACTGCCGCCCAGAATGATGTCGGTGCCTCGACCCGCCATATTGGTGGCAATCGTCACTGCGTCTTTTTTTCCCGCCTGGGAGACGATTTCCGCCTCTTTCTCGTGATATTTGGCGTTGAGAACGACGTGTTTGATACCGCGTCGCTTCAGTAAAGTTGAGATTCTTTCCGACTTTTCAATGGAAGTTGTTCCTACCAGAACCGGTTGACCTGCCTGGTTGAGTTCCTTGATCTCGTCGGCGACGGCATTGAACTTTTCCCGTTCCGTCCGGTAGACCAAGTCTGGGAATTCCCGACGAATCAATGGTTTGTTGGTCGGGATGACGATGACTTCAAGCTTGTAGATATTTTCAAATTCTGCGGCCTCTGTTTCTGCCGTTCCCGTCATGCCTGCCAGCTTGTCGTACATCCGGAAATAGTTTTGGAAGGTAACGGTGGCTAGGGTTTGGTTTTCTCGCTCGATGCGAACCCCTTCTTTGGCCTCCAGGGCCTGGTGCAGACCGTCGGAATAGCGGCGGCCGGGCATCAGGCGGCCCGTGAACTCATCGACAATGATGACCTGACCCTCCTTGACCATGTAGTCGGCATCCCTTTTAAAGAGGGTGTGTGCCTTCAAGGCCTGCTGGATGTGATGGACCAGATCCATGTGGTGGGGATCATAGAGATTGTCGACGCCTAAGAATTTTTCTCCTTTTTCAATACCCGTATCCTGGAGGACAACGGTTCGGGCCTTTTCATCGATCCTGTAATCCTGTTCCCGTACCAGCCGCGGGATCAGTTTGTCGATGTTGTAGTATTTTTCGGTGGATTCCTCGGAGGGACCACTGATGATCAAGGGGGTGCGAGCCTCATCAACAAGAATGGAGTCCACCTCGTCCACGATGGCGAAGTTGTGGGCCCGCTGAACGCAGTCGGGCACCGAGTATTTCATGTTGTCCCGCAGGTAGTCGAACCCGAATTCGTTGTTGGTTCCGTAGGTGACGTCACACAGATAGGCGGCCTTGCGTTCCTCCTCCGGCATGTCGTGCTGAATGATGCCGATGCTCAGATCCAGAAATCTGTAGAGAGGACTCATCCACTCGGCATCGCGTCGTGCCAGGTAATCATTGACCGTGATCACATGAGCGCCTTTTCCGGTCAGAGCATTGAGGTAGACGGGCAAGGTGCCCACCAGGGTCTTTCCTTCTCCCGTCTTCATTTCCGCAATTTTGCCGTGATGAAGCACATGACCACCAATCAACTGGACATCGAAATGACGCATGTTGAGGGTACGTTTGCTGGTCTCGCGAACCACAGCAAAGCTTTCCGGAAGAAGGTCATCCAAGGACTCTCCCTCTTCCAGGCGAGCCTTGAACCGGGATGTTTTGCCCTTCAGATCGGCATCGGAGAGGTTGGAAATTTCAGCTTCCAGCTCGTTTATGCGCTCCACCACAGGGTAAATCTTCTTCAATTCGCGGTCGTTCTGGCTGCCGATAACTTTCGTCAAAATGGAATTGAACATGTCAGGGGATTGTACCATGGGACCTGGATCAGAAAGGGATGGGTGAATTGACACATCCAGGGCCGATCCCTATAATCCGTCCATGGGGATATCTGAAGCACTTACTTTTGACGATATCTTGCTGATGCCGGCTAAAAGTCAGGTTTTGCCGGCGGAAGCGAACCTGCAGACCATTTTTTCACGCAATATCCAGCTCAACATCCCGCTCTCTTCTGCGGCCATGGATACGGTCACCGAGGCCAGTATGGCTATCGCCCTGGCCCGGCAGGGAGGGATTGGGATTATTCATCGAAATCTCTCGCCTGAGGTTCAGGCGGCCGAAGTGGACAAGGTCAAGCGTTCCGAGTCGGGTATGATCGTGGATCCAGTTACGATGAGGCCAGAGGATCGAATTCGCGATGTCCTGGAGGTGATGAGCAAGAACAAGATCTCTGGTGTTCCCATCACCAACACCAAGGGGAAACTCAAGGGCATTCTCACCAACCGTGATCTGCGCTTTGAGACCAACCTGGATCTCCCAGTCTCCAAACTGATGACCAAGGAGAATCTGGTGACAGTGGGGGTGGGGATCTCCATGGAGAAGGCCAAGAAGAAGCTCCACGAGAATCGCATCGAGAAGCTTCTGGTCGTGGACAAAAATGACCGGTTGAAGGGCATGATCACGGTCAAGGACATCATGAAGGTCATAACCTATCCTAATGCGGCCAAGGACTCCTTCGGGCGTTTACGGGTGGGAGCGGCCGTGGGGGCAACCGGAGACTTTTTGGAGAGAGCCCTGGAAATGGAGAACTCGGGGGCTGATGTGATCGTTGTGGACACCGCTCACGGTCATAGCCAACGGGTCTTGAAGGCCGTGAGGGAGCTCAGGAAAAAATTAAAGAAGGCCGACCTGGTGGTGGGGAATATTGCCAGTGGTCCAGCCGCGCGAGCCCTGGGAGACCTGGGAGTGGATGGCCTCAAGGTGGGAATGGGGCCGGGAAGTATCTGTACCACTCGCATCGTCACGGGTGCCGGGGTTCCCCAGGTTACAGCCATCATGAACGCGGCCAAAGTCGCGCGTAAGATGAAGATTCCGATCATTGCGGACGGTGGGATCAAGTTTTCCGGAGACATCAGCAAGGCCCTGGCATCGGGCGCTGATTGTGTGATGGTGGGAAACTTGTTTGCCGGCACCGACGAATCGCCGGGAGAACTGGTGTTGTACCAGAATCGTAGTTACAAGACCTACCGTGGCATGGGGTCTCTGGGAGCCATGGGCGAAGGCAGTGCCGACCGCTATGGACAGGAAGCCGTGGGTGACGAGCGGAAGATGGTGCCCGAAGGAATCGAAGGCCGGGTTCCCTACAAGGGGAGCATGGAGCATTTGATTCCTGTTTTGATGGGTGGGGTCCGGTCAGGAATGGGTTACTGTGGAGTAAAAAACATCCGGGAATTGCAGACCAAGACCGAACTCATTCGAGTTACCCATCTGGGGCTTCGCGAGTCTCATGTGCATGACGTGATCGTCACCAAAGAAGCCCCCAACTACAGACTGGGAGATTAAAGCTCTGGTCTTGGACCCGAACCCTGATCGTTCCACTTTCCACGTTGCTAGCGAATCTTTTCGACATCGCAGGCGTCGACTTCGCAGGAGACGGCCTGTTGAATCAAGTCGATCGACAGGATGAAGCGGAAACTCCCCTTTTTTTCGAGCAGTGTCCCCCGGAGTCCTGCAAGAGGCCCTCGAATGATTTCCACCACATCTCCGGTTTTGAGATAAGGATAGGGATCATAGGGTAACGTACTGAAGACTAAACGTTTTACGGACTCTATCTGGTCCTCGGGGATAGGAGTGGGCTGGCCTTCAAATCCAATGATTCGAACCACGGAAGGGACCTTCAGAATGTCCAGACGACGTTTCTCGATCGGGACGTGTACGAAGAGATATCCTGGAAACAAGGGAAACTGGACTTTCTTGTAGCGATCTTTCCATTTGGAGAGGACCTCGTGCAAGGGCAGAAAGCATTCGACCTCTTTTTGCCACAGTTGTTCCGCCGCCACCTTTTCATGGCGGGATCGGGTGGCAATAACGTACCAGTGGGAGGGGAGAGAAGTGGGCTTTGTTTCGGCTGAATTGGTGGTCAAAACAGGTTATCCAAATCGGGACCGGCTCCGCCGGTTCCACCGGAATCAAGGGAACTGTCAATGGACTCGGGATCCTCACCGGCTTCGAGACGATCGACGACTTCGGCAAACTCAGGACCCAGGTCTTCTCCCATCTCATTTCCCATTTTCTTCATCATGCGTGCCATTGATCTGGGATCATTCTCATCAAAATCCCCCCACGCGGTGGGATCGGCCATGCCTTCAAGTCGGCTCTCCTCGGATCGAGGCATCGCAACCCGGGAAATCAGTTGTTCGATGTTCATGCTCTCGCAGCGGCATCGGGTTCCTGCTGCATCCCCACTTCTCCAGAAAAAACGGGAAAAACGGCGCCCGCAGTCTCGACAGAGGTATTCGTAGACAGGCATACAAGGGATTATAAGGCGTTGACGCATTCCAGGCAATTTTGCCACAATTTGCTTTAGTAATGATGTCACACAGGGCCAAGGTTACCATCAAGATTCTCACCACCCTGGGCCTACTGGGTTTTCTTGCATATCAGATGGATCTGAGAGTGCTGGCTGAGATTCTCATGTCGGCCAATCCACTGCTTCTTTTCCTGGGGGCCCTGATCCAGTTGGGAAGCTTGGTGCTCTCAGCCGTGAGGTGGAAGACGATTCTGAGAAATTTCGACATCCACGCCAGGTTTCTGTTCCTCACCCGACTCAATTTCATCGGGTATTTCTTTAATCTGTTCCTGCCATCCGGGATCGGAGGAGACTTCTTCAGGGCCTTCTACTTGGCCAAGCGAGAGGGTCGAGGAATGGAGACCACCGTCACCACGACGATGCTGGAGAGGAGTGCCGGACTGTGTGCTCTTTTGATCATCGGAACCTTTTTTGCCGCTTTTCAGGACCTCAGCGTGGAAGGAATCCGACTGTTTTACGTCTTTTCCTTCATGATCATTCTGTACCTGCTTGGGAATCTGGTCCTGTTCCATCCCTGGATGCATCGAAGGATCAGTTCCTTTCTGATCAATAGAGGGCTGAAGCACATCGAGGACAAAATGGAACTCGTTTACCAGGGCCTCAATGCACTGCAGCGGAACAAGAGGTCAATCCTGGAAGCCCTGATGCTTTCGTTGGTGATCCAGTTCTTCTCGGTAACCATTGTCTGGGTTACGGCTCTGTCCATCGGGATCGACGCCCCCTTCCGGGTGTTTCTGATCTTCGTGCCTCTGATCAACCTGAGCATCATGGTTCCTTTGACCATCAACGGCATCGGTTTGCGGGAGAGTCTGTTCTATTTGCTTTTTTCCCAGATCGGATTGCCGGCTGAACTGTCCGTCGGTCTCTCATTGCTGGCGTTCTTTCTCTATTTTCTGACGGCGATTCCCGGACTCCTGGTCTATTCGCTGTACAAGAAAGAGGGGCATCTGGATGAGATGGCGGTGGAACCGGTGTCCCTGACCCCTGACCCCTGACCCCTGAGCCGCTGGTCTTCGACCAGTGCGTTTCACGTTTAACGTGTCACGTTTCACGAAAGGAGGAATGAAGTCCCTTGCCGATTCCGGAGTGCCTCTCATAGAACGCCGCTACAAGATCGTGCCGCGTGCGCACACCGTGCGCCCCTACTCTTCTTGATCGTTAATCGTGAAACGCGGGCAAGCGAAGCGAAGGCCGCTCATCTCGTGGAAAGTGGAACCTGGAACGCGACCGAGCGGAGCGAGGCCGCTCCCGGACCAGCGGGTGAGCTAGTTGCCTGTTATCTGATAAACGAAGACGCGGTTATCCAACTCAGCCGTGACATAGGCCCAGCTTCCATCGGCGGAGAGTTGGATGTCGATCGGGTGTTTACCCACCTTGACGCTGGTG
>JAZFRU010000057.1:0-36034 GCA_036445815.1 Acidobacteriota bacterium
GATTCTCTACTGCAGCGGCGAATCCATCCGGCCTGGCTGTGTTACGCTCAGTCGGACTCCTCGCCGTACTTCTCAGTACGCCTGCGGTGCCCTCCCTTCGCAAGCCTTGCCAGGCCAGTGCCTTCTCCGCTTCGTGACGAGAACCCATGTGTAGCCCGGGCTCATTCTCCTTTTTCTTCTGAATTACGGGTTCCGCTGTCAGTATAGATTTTTAATGTGAGAAGGGCGCAAGGCCGTGCGCTCTTCGATTAGGTGGCAAGCACAGTGTAGCGGCCGCTCTATGAGCGGCTTCCGGATTCGGCGCCCTGAGGCGCCTCCCACATTCCGGCCCCACGTGAAACGTTAAACCTTAAACGTGAATCCTGACCCGCTGGTCTTCGACCAGCGGTCAGGGGTCAGCTTCCTTCCCCACCCGGCTCTCGATCGCCTCATGGGTGAGGATTGCCTGATCTCTCACCTCTGGAACGAAACCGGGATCTTCCGCAATCGAACGAATGACTTCGAGTTCCCCCGTGTCACCGACCAGGGCCAGGGCCCGAAGGGATTCCCAGACATGGCTGACATCCGGATAGAGTGTCAGCAGTTCCGTTCCCGCCTTGACCCCGGTGCCTGGCTCCAGGACCAGCGATTGGACAGAACTGGAGAGTGGAGAACGCACCTCGTGAAGATCACCCTGGCGGCTTACTCGAACCAGTGGATTACCCAGATGCACCTCTTCTCCCTCACTGACCAGATAATCAACCTCTCCGTCTACAGGCGCCCTCACGGAGTACGGCAATAACATGGCCCGTATTTCCTTCAATCCCGATGGATCGCCAAAGCGGACCAGGGCCAGTGCGGCGTTGCGTCTTACCAGAAGCTCATCATCAGGAAGCATGCCAAGCAGGGCCTGGTGAAAGGCATCGAAGGTGGGATCCTGTCCCATGACCCAGGCTGCAGTGACTCGAACCTGTGGAGTCGGGTGTTTCGAGTGTCGAATCACCTCCTCATACCACTGGGTGGCAGATGATTCACGTCGATCCATGAGTCCGGCTATCTGAGTGAGTGCATGCTGGACGCGGCGCGACTTCTCCTGGTCTTGCAGGTACTCGGTCAGTTCAGTGTCGGTGAGCAACCGCCCGAACCAGGTTCCATGCCAGGCGAAATAGGGAATGATCACACAGGCAAGCACTGCCGCGACAGCCCCCAGAAAGTAAAGAGTTCTTTTCATCAGAATCGATCGGACACTATTACCTGCGGGAGGACCGCATCAAAGGAGGGAGGGAAAGTGGCCGCCCCGCTGGGCGGCCACTATGTGAAACGTTAAACCTGAAACGTGAAACGTGTCCGCTTCAGGAGCGGACACCGATCATCCGGAATAGCCGAAGTCCACTTCCTGGCTCGAGTCGGGAGCAACCGTGATCTGCTGCTCCTGAGCTCCGTACTTCTCGTGCCACACCTCGATCGTATAGTCGCCCGGAGGCAGGTCATTCAACGCGAAGGAGCCATCATCACCGGTCACGGCAAAATAGGGATGCGGCACGACGGCAATGTAGGCCTTCATCCAGGGATGAATATTGCATTTGACCGGTATTGCAACCTCCGTCCGCGGAAAAGACCTCGTCATTTCCTGGCCGGAACTCTGTGAAATATTCCACTCCCGGTTATTGTCCGGTAAGGGATGGATGTTATGGGTGGCCGAATCGCTGTTCTGCATCTGGATGTCCTGGCCGACCTGAACCCCCAATACGTGGGGAATGTAAAGGCAGCCATCCTGATTCAGCACGGCTGGCTCGGAAGGAGCCTGGAAGCTGTAGGGTTCCATGCCTCCCTTGATCCACACCAGGGCGTTCTTGAGGGTTCCATTGTCGTTGACGATGACATCAGAGGAATAGACAGGTTCTCCATGCTTGTCGTCGCATGTGGGCTCTGCCCCCATACGAATGCGCGCCATTCTCGGGGCCTCCCCATCAAAGCTCACCTTGCCGGTCACGGAACCCGCCTGGGAAAGGTCAGGGGCAACACCTGCCGAAGCTTCCGCGGCAGGTGCCTCCTCGCCTGTGGCCTCAGAGGCGGATTCTCCTCCTCCACCGCAAGCGGCAGTCACGCCTACCAAGAATAAAGCCATGTACAGTTTAGTTTTCACCATCTTTCTTCCTTTCTTGTCTGGTTAGATTATTTCTATAAGTACCAGGACTTGATACTTGAATTATCTGCCCGTGAGTCGACGCTGCTCCGCGGCCGTGTACTGGAACATATATCGTACCATGAGTTCGGCATGGTCCTCGTCGTAGCCTCTCAAGCTGGGGACATCGGCCATTCCAAACACCCAACGGGCACCCTCCTGGCGAAAAAGGCCCGAGGGCATGTTGGTTCCGGGTCGAATAATCTCAGGATGGACAATCCATCTCTCGGTCCAATCCGATTTCAGCCGGTCCGGGACCAGTAAGAAATTGGGAGCGGTGGCGTTCACATCGACGACCGGATCTCCCACCGCGTGGCACTTCAAACAGGGTGCTGCCGTATGGGTGAAAAGCTCTCTCGCCATGGCCAGTTCTCGTGAAGACAAAGGTTCCAGCACCGGTGCAGTATAGGGAAGGGGCTGTTCGGAGAAGGCCCCAAAGAAACGTACCAGCTGTTGAATCTCACGATCAGAAAAATCGAAAGTAGGCATGCGTGTCTCAATATAAGGACGAACCCCGTTACGATTGACGTCATCGTGACTCAAAGAGGGATTTCTCAGAAACTCCGCGAGCCAGTTCGGATCAACCCGGGCACCCTCACCGACCAGACTGGGAGGCAACTGTCCCCTCAAGTCAGGATCCTGATAAAGAGGCAGGTCCTCCAGCACGGTGCTCTGGCCTGGACTGAACTCGTGACAGGCAACACAATTGTATTTCGTTACCAGCCACCAGCCTTTTTGAATGTCCTGTCGCTCGTCATCTGGTTGGTAGTGAAACTCGGGAGGGATCACGGACTCGACACTGCCCATCAAGAAGGTGGTCAGTTGTTGAATCTCCTCCTGGCTCAGATTGAAATTGGGCATTCGGAGTCGTTCCAGGGGTGCTTTGATCTTGTCCTGATCCCAGACGGCCGGATCTGCCAGTTTACGCTCGAAAAAGCCCTTCTGGTCATACCAGCCGCCCAGTTTGGCTTCATGGGTCAGCAGGGCAAAGTCGAGGCGTTCAATCGGCTTGCTGCCCTCTTTGGTGAGATCCGTGCCGATCTTTCCCTCATTTTCAAATCCACTGATTTCGTGACAACCCGCGCAGCCGAAATGCCGAACCAGGGCTTGCCCCTCCTCGGCCAGGGCCGGATCATCCAGGTACTCCGCTTCAGGATATACGGCATCTTCATGGGTCTGCGTCATCAAATAGCTGGCGATATCCCTGGCTTCATCCCAGCCGAGGCGCAGATTAGGCATGATGGTGGGCTGCTGAACATGAAGGAGATGATCTCCCAGCGGGCATTGACGGTGCTGGAGATCGAACTCAAAAGGAAGTCCCTGGCTGGCATAATCTTCCGGAGTCATCTCTCTTTCATGGATCGGACAGTAGGGCAGAGTGCGTTCCTTGGGGTCGTGAATCCAACGCACCAGATAGTCGTAGTTGGCTTTTTCCCCCACCCGGCTCAGATTGGCGGCAAAGGTACCTCCGGTGTTCTGATCGCCCTCGCCAATGGAATGACAGGCCATACAGCCGCGTGTTTCAAAAAGGGTCTCACCCTGGGCCGCATCTCCCGAGGGCTGCTGGGTCAGATTGCCTTCAATGCCAGATTGCCAGACATATGCTGAGAGGGCACGGACCTGCTGTTCGTCCAGGCGAAATTGCGGCATCTTGCTGTTGGGTCGAAAGTCGTGGGGATTGCTGATCCATGCCGGGATCCACTCCTTTTTAAGCTTCGTCCTCACTTCTTTGAGGTTGGGGCCTGTCTTTTTGACCTCAAGCACCAGGTCCGCTTCACGAACCTTCAGTCCGTTCAGTCGAGTATCGATATCGGCAATGTTTAGAGTGAGTACATCGGCCAGGGCGTAAAGTCGATCGGCCTCTTCATTGGTTTCGGCCTGATCCCCGGTATCGATGGCGCGCCGCATTTCCAGCTCGACCTCGTTTCTTGACAGCAACAGATCTGAAATGGATTTTTGAGCGTTCCTCAGAAGTCGAGGTTCCGACTCGAAACCTTCACGGGGATGACATCCCTGGCAGCCACGCTGATAAAAAAGCTGTTTTCCGGCATCCAAAGTGGGGGCTATTCCCAGACGCCGGTCTGCTTCGTGGCATTGCAGGCAGCCAGACTCGAAGTTCTCCTTCGCGTACATCGGCCACAACCAGTGTTTGTATCTGCCGTGACCCTCCTCGATTCCTACCGTGGCCACGCCATTACCATTGTGACAGGAAGAGCAGCCAAAGATCTCCGGATCATGGATGTCCAACAGGAGACGATTGGAATGACTCGCAAAAAGAGGCTCTCCCCCCATGGCTTCCGGTGTCAAGACAACGGGCTCACGTACTCCGGCGTGGCAGGATTCACAACGGTCCACCCTCCCCATCTCGACGTTGTGAATCTGCTTGATCTCAACTCGGAAATTATCGAGTCGGGTCAACAGTCCATCCACCTGTGCTTCCGTGACACTGGTCAACCGGGCACCCGCATAGTTATTCAATTCCTGGCGAAGTTCGGTGGGTCTTCGGAGCAGTTCGACGGTGCGTCCCTGGAGCTCCCCTTGCAGAGCCTTCAGAGAATTGAACTCCTCTTCCAGTTCCCCATAAAGGTAACTCTTCTCCACCAGGGTCCCATCAGGCTCGGGAACTTCAACGAGATAGGGGCCCGCCCGCAATTCGTCCAAGTCTTCCTGCAGACCGGACTTGCTGGAATCACCGGCCGTTTCAAGCAGATAGACGGCGGCCTGAAGGCGGCTGCGCGCCGTGGTAAAGGGCTTGCTGATGGCGGCCAGCCGGGGCCTCAGGAGGCTTTCTTCCTGCTCCACCTCAGACAACTGCTCCTCAACTGCGGCCTCAGCTTCCTGGAGGGCCTGTTGCAGTTCCAGGTACCCCTCGGAACCATAGATCTCAGCCTCTTCCTGGGCACGCAGTGGCTTCATCTCGGTGAGTGCCCCCCGGTAGACTTCAATAAAGTCCCTCTGGTATCCATCCCAGGGGCGCAACCCCAGGACTTCGTCGTACAGAGCCCATACCAGCGTCAGGATCAGAAGCACCGAAAAGATAGCAATGGGAGCAGCCAGAGAGGACGTGGCAATGGGATCCTCTTTGGGAACCAGTGGGTCTTCAGGCTGAGACGGGAGCGGCTTGTTTGAGTCACTCATATGTTGAACCAGGGAGTTACCATGACGTACTTGACCCGGAACAGCAATCGGAGAAAGATCTTCACCGGAAGCCCCCACATGATGACCAGGAAAGTCTGCATGGTGAGGTATTGCACCAGGGTCATACGCTCATATATTTTTCGGTTGAATTCATTCCATGTAATTAGTTTGTGGGTCAGCCAGCCAAAAACGGCGAAGTAAAGTCCGACGGCGGCCGCACCGACCAGACCGACCCAGGGCTGACCTGCCGTGATCCCCAAAATTTCATGAAGATCCCGGTTGGTTTCAAAAACCAGCCGGTGGTGATCCCAGGTCTCACCCGGCCAGAACCACATCCATCCCGGCCCGCGGATAAACGTGCCGATGAACACCATGACCAGCCATAAGACCAGAAAACCAAACCCGAAGGTCAAAATCGCGAACTTACGCTGACGGAATGTGTAATAACCGTTCCCCAGTGGATTGAGGTCGATGTAGGGAATGACCATCAATCCGACCACGATCAGGGAGGGCATCAAAACCCCGGCAATCCAGGGATCGAAATAGACCAGCATCTCCTGCAGGCCCAGAAAGTACCAGGGCGCCTTGGAGGGGTTCATGGTCAAATTTGGATTGGCCGGCTCTTCCAGGGGGGCGTTGAGCGTAATCGACCAAACCATGAGAATCACCGTGACCACGATGGCCGCAAAGAACTCCACCTTCAGCAGGTGAGGCCACACATAGACCTTTTGCTCCCATTCCTCCCGGTAGGGTTCGGTCTTCCGGTGGTGGGTCTTGGCCAGGACCTTATCCTTTTCTAACCGGTCGATCAGGCGATCATTGGCCAGGGCCTGCCTGAATCCGTACCAGGTAAAGAAAGGGACCAGAAACAGAAGCGCCACGATCGGAACATTGTCGGGTTTAGAAGCAATTTCCCAGAGCTGAGCCCAATCAAACATCTACTGAGTAACCTCCTCCCTCATCCATCGGGTTGAGGGACCTAAAACGAGTGAATGGACCATGAACTTCATACCGGTAAAACCAGAACCTCATTTACGAGGAAACTTCATTTCCCTTTCCAACACCACGGGGGCAGGACCGGAGATACTCCCATCTTTACGCACGCGCCAGAAATGGACTGCAAGAAAGATCGAAATCAACAGGGGAAGCGCGATGCAATGCCAGATGTAGGCACGCAACAGGGCGTTCGCGTCCACGATGGATCCTCCCAACAGTGCAAAGCGTACGTCGTTGAAGGCCGTCATGCCCAACTGGGGTCCGAATGGACCTTCATGTCCCAACAGCGGCGTCGCCCGGGCCATGTTGGTGCCCACGGTGACGGCCCAGAATCCCAACTGGTCGTCAGGCAGCAGATAACCCGTGAAAGACAGGAGCAACGTCAACACCAGGCAAATCACGCCCACCGCCCAGTTGAATTCTCGAGGGGGCTTATAGGAGCCGGTCAGGAAGACCCGCAGCATGTGAAGCCAAACGGTGATGACCATCAGGTGGGCGCCCCACCGATGCATGTTCCGCATCAAGCCTCCAAAGGGAACATCGTTATGCAGATACATGATGTCCAGGTAGGCCTGTCCCTTGGTGGGATGGAAGTAAAACATCAACAAGACACCGGTAAGCGTCAAGACGATGAACAGATACAGAGTAATGCCACCCATCCCCCAGGTGAAACTGAACCGGACCGCATCCCGATTGACCTTGGCCGGGTGAACATGAAGAAAGACGTTGGTCAAGACGGCCAGAGCTTTGTTGCGGGGGGAATCGTCCAGTTTGTGGCGAAACACAGACTTCCACAGCTGGGTCGAACGGTATTCCTTGGCGGCCTTGAGATCCGCCTGCCCTTTGGCTTGAACCGATTGCAGCCCCTCTTTCAGACGATCAATCAGAGAGGGAGGTTGCGGTGAACGTGCTTCTTCCGAAGGGGCTTCCGGTACGGTGGGTTTCTCGTCGTTTGCCATGATCTGGTTAGTCGCGGAGGAGTCTCGGAAATTTCAGGTTAAACGGTTATGAAAGAACCATCCTCTCCAAACTTACAGGGGGCTCCGGGTGGGCATTGATAGAGCGTGCTGGTGTCGACCACGATCTGCCCTTCAGCATCGAGTTCCACCTTGGCTCGATCCAGGGGCCGCGGCGCCGGCCCCTCAAAGTTGTAGCCTTCAGTGTCGTATCCGCTTCCGTGACAGGGGCATTTGAACTTGTTTTCGCTTTCGACCCAGTCGGGCGTGCAACCCAGATGGGTGCACTTGGCGAAAATAACAAAAATCCCCTGGGTCGTACGCACCACCCAGACCCGATGTTCCTGCTGGAACCGGGTGTCCACACCAAATCCAAAATCTGCAGGGAACCCGATGCGGAAGGTCGTTTTGGGCTCAAACAGGATCCGAGGGAAGAAAAACCGCACGATCATCAGAGTATTGGCGCCAAGGAATCCCCAGATGGAGGCCCAGGAGATGAGCCTGAAGAAGTTGCGTCTCTGGATGAGTTTCTTTTCTTCCAGGGCTTGCGAATCCTCAGAAACAGCCGCTTCGGTGGTGGTCTCAGTGTTATTTTCTGCCATAGTCGTCGCTGAGCAAATTACTTCTTAACCTACAATCCAAATGGGGAAGTGAGGGCAGTCCTCAACTGCAGACGCACTCACCACTAGGTATCCCCTCAGACGAGTACAACATGATAGCGAGTCTGGGGAATCTGTCAAGCGCCTTTTCTCTGGTCAATTCTGATCGTGTCGAAAGGCAACAATCACGATCGAGGACATGAGTATCAGCGGGGGAAACAGAAGCACTAGAATGCCTAAATTGATGGCATCGAGGGTACTTTCCGCCTGACCAATCAAAGCCGTCTTGCACAGCGGACAGGACTGCGCCAAAGCCGGAGAGGAGAGCAGAAGAACAATAGAGCAAAAGAGCCAGGGAACGAGCGAGTGCCGGATCCACCATGATCGTCCAGCCGGAAGCAAATCGACGAAGAAGGTCTTCTTTCGTTTCATGATCATCTGGTCCGATTACACTTTTGAGTTATTGACGAAATTCCAGAAGCCTCAGGCCATCGGGAAAAACAATGAACATCATGGCAATGCAGAAGGCCACCGCAGGAATAATGGTAAGAACCAGGCTGCTCCTCTCGTAGCGCAGATGCATGAAATAGGCGACGATCAACCCTGTCTTCCCGAAGGAGAGCAGCAACAGCAGACCCAGCATCAGGGTCACCGACAGGGACTGGTAGGCCAGCAGGACCTCGACCACCGTCAGGATTAACAAGGCCGACCAAACCATCATGATCAGTTTATTATTGTTGTCATGGTCTGAACTCATCTTCTACCCTCTTTCTCTCTGTTGTTCTGTTGCAGCCTACATCTGGTTTGACAGCAGGTACACCATGGGAAAAATGAACATCCACACCAGATCAACGAAATGCCAGTACAGCCCACTGACCTCCACGTCATCCGCGTTATATTTACCCTTCCCAAGGCCGTAGGCCACGATGGCCAGGTACACCACACCGCCGGTCACGTGGGTCATGTGCAAGCCGGTCAGCGTAAAGAAGGAGGCCCCAAAAAGAGGGACGCCCCAGGGGTTGCCAAAGGGGGTGACCCCTTCGTGGATCAATTCCAACCACTCATTGATGTGGAGAATCATGAAAAGCAATCCGCCGGTTATGGTAGCCATAATCCAGATGACGGCTCGCCTCATTTCCTGCCGCTTGGCTGCTGCCACAGCCAGCACCATGGTCAGGGAACTGGAGAGCAGGCAAAAAGTCATCACGGTGGCCATGAAGATATTGAATCCGCCAAAGGGTCGGGGCCATTCCACGTTGGACAGACGCAGATAACTGTAGGCGATCAAGAAAGCGGTAAAGGTCAGTGTGTCGGACATGAGGAACAGCCACATGCCCAGCTTATTGGAACTGACCGCATAAGGAGATCCTCCTCCGCCCCAGGCGGAGACTCTGGTGTCGCTCACAACTTCAGCCATTCATTACCTCCAAAACAAAAGCAGCCCAAAGAGATAAACCCACAATCCGTCCATAAAATGCCAGTAGAGTGAGGTCACACCCAGGATGGTGGCGATGGAAGTGTTTGAGGTTTTCCATCGAATCTTCCAGGAGATGTACAAAAGCGCCACCACACCCCCCAGGAGATGGATGCCGTGGGTCGCCGTTAAAACGTAAAAGAAGGAACTACTGGGATTCGTACCCACGTACACACCCTCGTTGATCAGCTGCAGCCAGGCCAGGATCTGCCCGGCCAGGAATGCCGCCCCCAGGGCCGTTGTCGCCCACCACCAGTTCTGGAAGTGGCCGGTGCTCCCGTAACCTCGCCGCGCCTTTTCCAGGGTAAAGCTGCTGACCAGCAAAACAAGTGTGTTGGCCCATAAAATACCGGGAAGAGTCGTTGCCTGCCAGTCATCGGAGATACCACTGCGAACCACCAGGGCGCTGGTGAAGGCGGCAAACACCATCAGTATGGCACCCAGCCCTAACATCATCCCGGTATAGTAGCGATGTTCCGGGACAGGGCGTCCTTCACTCCGACCATCGTGACCGGAGCCACCTGGATCAAAGTTCTCCCGGTTGCCTCCCGGCGGCACAGGTCTTTTATCGGGCATCGGCGGTGCAATCGTCGCCATGGTCTAACCCTCTGTCTTCTCCGGCGCCGTCTGCATGGTGAAGTCCTCGGACTCACCCGGCACACTGTATTCATAGGCCCCGCGATACACGACAGGCAATTTGCCGGCGAAGTTATCATGGGGTGGAGGTGAGGGAATTCCCCATTCCAAAGTGGTGCAATCCCAGGGATTCATCTCCGCCTTTTTCCCCCGGAAGAGACTCCAGAAGAGATTGGCGAGAAAAAGGGCCTGAGCCGCAATGGTGATGAAGGCCGCCACCGTGATGAACTGATGAAGCGGCATCAACGGCTCCAGGAAATCAAACCCGGTCAATTCGGGATAGCGACGCGGCTGACCCTCCATGCCCAGAAAATGCATCGGCATGAAAATGGCATACACACCCACAAAGGTAATCCAGAAGTGCACTTTCCCCCAGAACTCGTTTAAATGCCGGCCGAACATCTTGGGAAACCAGAAATAGGACCCGCCGAACATCCCGAAAATGGCGGCCACGCCCATGATCAAGTGAAAGTGCCCCACCACGAAGTAGGTGTCGTGTAAAAAGATGTCGGTGGAGGGTTGATTCAAAAACAGGCCCCCCAGCCCACCGGTGACGAACAGGGAAACAAATCCAAGTGCGTACAGCATGGCGGTCGTGAGGCGAATGCTGCCCCCCATGATGGTCCCCAGCCAGTTAAAGGTCTTGATGGCGGACGGGACGGCAATGGCCGTGGTAATCGTGGCGAACAAAATGGCCGTGTAGGGACTCATTCCACTCATGAACATGTGATGCCCCCACACCATGAACCCGAGAATGCCGATGGCAAACATGGCGTAGACCATGGCTTTGTAGCCAAAAATCGGCTTGCGGGCAAAGGTGGAGAGGATCTGAGAGGCCACCCCCATGCCGGGAAGAATGGCGATGTAGACCTCGGGATGTCCGAAGAACCAGAAGAGGTGTTGCCAAAGCAGTGGCGAGCCTCCCTTGTGGTCGATCAGCTGATCGCTGACCACCAGCCCTCCAGGGATGAAGAAACTGGACCCCGCCATCCGATCCATCAGTAAAAGAACTCCCGCGGACAATAAAACCCCGAAGGCCAGTAACCCCAATATGGCCGTCACAAACCAGGACCAGACCGTCAGGGGCATCCTCATCAAGGTCATCCCCTTGGTTCGTAAGTCAATGGTGGTGGCGATAAAATTCAGGGCCCCCAGCAGAGCGGCGATACAGAAGATGGCGATGCTGATGATCCAGAGATTCTGCCCCATTCCCAGGCCAGGTCCTGCGATCTCACCCAGGGCGCTCAGCGGCGGATAGGCCGTCCATCCCGAAATCGGGGGTCCGCCCGTGACAAAAAAGGCCGCCATCAGAACCATCAGAGCCAGTAAAGTGAGCCAGAAGGAGAGCATGTTCAGGATCGGAAAGGCCATGTCGTCCGCGCCGATCTGGATGGGAAGGAAATAGTTTCCAAAACCGCCCTGAGGCGCGGTGGTCAGGACGAAAAAGACCATGATGGTTCCGTGCATGGTCAAAAAAGAAAGATAGAATTCCGGGGTCATGACCCCGCCCGGAGCACCCACCGGGAAGAAGGTTTCTAAAAGCGGAAGCTCCGTCCCCGGCCAGACCAGGTTGAAACGTATGAAGATCGAAAGGACCATCCCCACGATCACGGAGAAAAGGGCCAGGAAGTAGTACTGAATACCGATGACCTTGTGATCGGTACTGAAAACGTACTTTCGAATGAAGCTGGTGGGAGCCTCATGATGGACGGCATGGGTTGCTGGGGCGGCTTCTGCCATAGTTAATCTCTCCTACCTTTTAGAATTCCGACTGTTCCCTGAGCCATTCAGCGTAGTCTTCTTCCGAGAACACATCGATGAAACTTCTCATCCGGTGATGGCCCAGGCCGCACAACTCGGCACAGGCAATCTCGTACTTGCCGAGTTTCGTTGCCGTGAACCTGAGGGGAATGACCATTCCGGGCAAGGTGTCCTGCTTCACCCGCAGCTCTCTCACGGAAAACGAGTGGGTGACATCCTTGGAGCGGAGCAACAACTCAATGGGGCGATTCACCGGAACCGCCATGGTGGGAATAACGATGTCGTCCTCACCCGCAGGATCGTCCGGATCCAGTCCCAGAGGGTTCCCTCCGGAATCATCGATCAGTTCCGGCACGGTTGCTCCGAACTGACCGTCAGGGCCCGGGTAGCGAATGTTCCACGCAAACTGCTGTCCCGTCACTTCAATTTGAAGGGCACCCTCGGGGGCAGCTTGGATGTACATGTCGATCCAGACCTGGAATCCCAGCAGCACCATGGCATAAAAAAGCACGGTGGTGGCAGTGGTCCAGATGATTTCCATCTTGTCGTTCCCATGGCTGTAGGTGGCCTTGTGACCGGGCCGCTCACGGTAACGGACGATGAAATACCCCAGCGCGACCTGGGCGAGAACAAAGATGAAGCCCGTGACGACCAGCGTGACCACGAACTGGATATCCAGCTGGGCCCCATGAGCTGAGGCCGACTCAGGAAACCACCAGACACGTCCCGCAAACAGAATGACGCTGATCAGGGTGATGATCCATATGGTAATGGCCAGTAGCATCCACTTATCCTTTCGAGATCAAGATGTGGTAATCAAAATTATGGTTAACCCCCCGGAAAACCGATCGCTATTCTACCCATCCAATCAAAGATTTTCAACCGAACAATTCAAGGTTTTTTCTTTGAAGGCGAGAAAGTCGCCCAAAAGGCTTAGAATTCGAGCAACTGCCCGCATTGCCGACAACGAGTTCGCCGCCTGGCGTTGAGGGTCCCGCATTGTGTGCAGCGATGATACATGCGAGTCGCGAACAATTGTGTGATGTAGGCGCTTGAACCCAGAATGGCGATGACCAGGAGGATCCCCAGGACGGTCTGGACCATGAATGAAATCCTTTCAGTTCAGCGGACTGTCATTTCAAGGATTTTCGGACCCAGCTTCAACCGCTTCTTTCGATTCTGTGGTGAGATGATCGATTTCCAGTCGCCCAAAACAACCTTCGGCTTGCGCCATGATCCAGTCGGCAATGATGGGATGGGGCAGCAGGGCGCGTCCGTCACTCACATACTCCAGCCCTTCCAGAACTTCAGAATAGGGACCGAAGCCGAAAACTCGGAAAGGAACCACCAGGACCTTGTTCCCCTGTCGCCCCTCTTCCTGAACAAATGACCTGATTTGCGCCTCGGCCTCAGCACGCTTGTCGCCCCAATCCTCGCGAAGTGTCTCCACACGGACCTGGCGGAAGGGGCCAGTCTCACGAACCTGGGTGGCCAGCTCATCCACCCGGGAAACCCACTGGGAATCGATGTCGTTGTCGCCCTCTCCATGGGCCAGAATGAGAACCGACTCCTTCTCGGGTTCTGTGCTCAAGACGGCCACGCGTTCCACAATGATTCGCCCGATGGCGGCAGAGTCGTAAAGACCTTCCCGGTTCAGTAGTAGGATGGCAACTCTTTGGATCGGGGAGGGAGCCTGGTTGCCGGGAATCATCTCGATGTGATGACTCATGCTCAGATCTCCTCCACCGTGGTGGTGCAAGTACTGAACAGGAGGCTCAGAACGCAGACCCAGTAGATACTCGGTCTGCTCCCTGAAGGACTGGGAAGAGACGAAAAGGCCGACCGCCGCAATGTGGGTCACCCCTTCGGCTTCTAATTCCTGAACGGCCTTTTGCAAGGGGCCGGGCTGCGCCATCCCAAAGGCGATGCGAACCGGCGAAATCGAACGGAGAGGGGCTATAGATTCCACGACAGCGGCATTCCACTCGGGCGAACCGCCATGGGCCATCACCAGGATTCCTGTTTTCACTCCAGCTTCGGCCGGCTGGGTGCCGGTGACGGGAAGAATCGAAACAAGGGAAACAGATAGCAGTACGATTAGGGGTCTCACGAGCATTCCTTCCATGGCTTTCATGTGTTGGTCCCCATCAAAGGGGCATTCTCCACGGCCAGGCCACAAACTCCAAAGACTTCAGGCTTGGAGAAACGACCGTCCGATACACCATCCAAAAAGATATCATACTCAATCCTAACGCCCCCTCCAGGGAGATGAATACCGACCTGTAAAATCTTACCCCGTAACGTGAGATACTGAGGCCGATGAGACTTGCACCTTACGCAATGCGTGATGAATTGACCGAAGGAAGACGCTACCCGGAAGAGTCTCATCCCTATCGATCTGAGTACCAACGGGATCGCGACCGCATTGTTCACACCAAGGCCTTCCGAAGACTGGAGAACAAGACTCAAGTTTTTGACCCGAACTATTCCGACCATTTTCGGAACCGACTGACTCATACCATCGAAGTGAGCCAGATTACCCGTACCATCAGCCCGGCGCTGGAACTGAACACGGATCTGTGCGAGGTTCTGGCCTTGAGTCATGACATCGGCCATCCTCCTTTTAGCCACGAAGGCGAACGAGTCCTGGACCAGTTGATGAAGGAGCATGGCTCGGGCTTCGAACACAACCTTCATGCACTGCGCATTGTGGAGGATTTCGAAGAAAAGTACGCTGCCTTTCGAGGACTCAATCTGACCTTTGAAGTCCGCGAAGGCATCATCAAGCACAGTCGGAACTACACACCGGAAGACAAATCCTATGTTGACATACAGGAGTACCGCCTTGACGATTACCCTCCGCTGGAGGCTCAGTTGATCGACCTGGCAGATGAGATTGCCTACAACACCGCCGACCTGGATGATGGGTACGACTCCGGATTTCTGACTCTGGGACAAATGGTAGAGCAGGTCGAACTGTTCCGAACGACCTATGGACGGATTGAAAAGAGGCACTCCGGCACGCTCGAAAAGCTCAAGGTCAGTGAAACCGTGAGAGAATTGATCAATATTCTGGTGACGAGCCTGGTGACTGAAAGTCGAGCTGTTCTGAAAGCCGGAGGAATCGACTCGGTCGAGAAAGTCCGCCGTGCCAAGACACGACTGCTGGGTTTTGATGAGAAAATCGCCAAACAGAATCGCGAACTGAAGGAGTTTCTGCACCGCAATCTCTATGATCATTCAATCATGAGGGAACCGCGCAAGAAGGCTCAAAGCCAGATCGAGAACCTATTTCATTATTATCTGGATAATCCCCAGAGGCTTCCCGAGAGTCACTCCTCTCGTATCTCCATTCTGGGACTTGAGCGCATCGTCTGTGACTATATCGCCGGCATGACCGACAAATACGCCCAGGCCAGGCATGCGGAGATTTCCGGGAGGACATAACTAGCTGAAATCAAAGCGGGTTAACCTGAACCTGAAGGGCGTATCTACCTTGACACCTGAAAGAAATATGAGGTAGAGTTTGTCTTCTTTTTTGAATCAAACACCCTCACAAGGTGGTGGATAGTGTTGGTCGATATCAATGAGCTCAGAGGCCGGGACGAGCCTCTCGTGAAGGTACAGGATTTCGCCGAAGGTGAGCTCGATGTGGCCAATGACGTCAGTGCATTGAAACGACCCGTTCACTCGGAGCTCCGAATCTCCCTTTCAGGAGAGCGGCTCCGGGTCGAAGGTGCTTTGACAGCTGACCTGGAACTGACCTGCGCTCGCTGTCTGCAGCCTATTGAGAAGTCGGTTGAAAAGAATTTTAAACTGGACTACCGGCCCGATCCGACGCTGGAAGAGGGAGAGGATGTCAGTTTGAGTTACACCGACCTGAATGTCGGGTTCTACCGTGACCAGCAGTTAGATGTGAGTGCTTTGATCTCCGAGCAGGTGGTTCTGGAAATCCCCATGAATCCCGTCTGCCAGGAGGATTGCAAGGGTTTGTGCGACCAGTGCGGCACCAATCTAAATGAGGGGAAATGCAGTTGTGAGACCCATCAGATGGATCCCCGGTTGGCGATTCTGGCGGAATTCAAGAAGAAGAAAGCAAAGAATCCTGAGCGATAAGATAAAAGAAGTAAAAGAAGAAGTAGAGGAATAGAAATGCCCAATCCAAAGAGAAGACACTCCAAGTCAAGAACGAGAAAACGGCGGTCGCACGATTTCTTGACCGCTCCGAGTCTGTCCATCTGTAGTAATTGTGGATCGTCGGTGCTCCCCCATCGAGTTTGTGCAAACTGTGGGCACTACAAAGGTCGACAGGTGATCGAGGTGGAGGACGTCTGACTTCGTGCTCTTGTGCATTTGTACTTTCGTGCCATCGTCACTTCCTGACTTAGGTTGAAGTACATCTTGTGCCGACCCCACCGAGGCACGACCAACGAAATCCCACTTCACCCCAAGAAAGCACGATTGCACGAGGTCACGAACATGCAGGCATTTGTCTTTCCCGGGCAAGGTTCCCAATACCCTGGCATGGGCAAGGATCTGGCTGACAGGTTCGAGGAGGCTCGCCAGGTCTTTGAGGAGGCGGATGAGGCCCTGGAGTTCCCCTTGAGTCAGCTTTGTTTCGAGGGTCCCGAAGAAGAGCTGCGACTCACCGAAAAGACCCAACCTGCCCTCCTGACGGTTTCCATAGCACTCTTTCGAGTTCTTGAGAATCGGAATGAACTTCCCGATTTTGTGGCAGGGCATAGCGTGGGAGAATATGCCGCGCTGGTCGCTGCTGGGAGCCTCGATTTTCAGGATGCCGTACGCCTGGTACGTCAGCGAGGTCGATTCATGCAGGAAGCGGTACCGGTCGGGGACGGCGCAATGGCGGCTGTGCTGGGTCTGAACCTGTCGGATGTCAGGGACATCTGCCGGGAAGCAGCCTTGAGCGATGTCGTCTCTCCGGCCAACATGAACTCAGCAGATCAAATCGTTATCTCGGGACACCGCCAGGCCGTGGAACGAGCCATCAAACTGGCTAAAACTCGCGGGGCCCGCAAGGTTCTCACCTTGCCGGTAAGCGCTCCCTTCCATTGTGAACTGATGAAGCCGGCCGAAGAACGTCTTTCCAAGGTGATCGAAGAGATTTCTTTCCAGGATCTCCGGGTTCCCTTGATCAACAATATTGAGGCCAGGCAAGTGAACGATGCGAGTGAGGCCCGCGAGGGTTTGATTCGACAGGTGTCCTCGCCGGTATTGTGGTCTGAAAGCATCGAACGACTGATTGAGCTGGGAGTTTCAAATTTTGTTGAAGTCGGGCCGGGCAAGGTCTTGCGAGGTTTGATTCGGAGGATTGCCCCCTCAGTCACGGTATCCT
Organism: Acidobacteriota bacterium; assembly: GCA_036445815.1. Taxonomy (GTDB): domain Bacteria; phylum Acidobacteriota; class UBA6911; order RPQK01; family JADFOI01; genus JAPYTY01. Next base: position 17,081 of record JAZFRU010000057.1, read on the forward strand.
GCCCGTATCACGCGTAATCCGGGAGGGCTTTGGAGACAGAGAACAGGTGGAAGACTATGCATAAGTTTGACGATCAAGTAGCGCTGGTAACGGGGGCTTCCCGAGGTATCGGACGACAGGTCGCCCTGGATTTGTCCGCTCATGGAGCGGCTGTCATTCTGGCGAGCAGGTCCCTGGATGATAGCGAGGCGGTGGCTGAATTGATCCGTGAGCAAGGCGGAAAGGCCTTGGCGGTACAGATGGATGTGGGACAACCGGATCAGGTTGAAAGCGCTCTGGCTCGTATCGAGGAACAGTTTGATCGGGTGGATATCCTGGTTAACAATGCCGGAATCACACGCGATAATCTGCTGCTTCGAATGAAGGAAGAGGAATGGCGGCAGGTGCTCAATATCAATCTTGATGGTGTCTTCTATGTCACCCGGAAAGTGGCGGTAGGAATGCTTCGCCAACGATACGGACGGGTGATAAATATCACCTCGGTGGTGGGACAGATGGGAAATCCCGGACAGGTCAACTATGCGGCCAGCAAGGCCGGAATTATCGGATTGACCAAAGCCCTGGCCCGAGAAGTGGCATCTCGTAACATTACCGTCAATGCGATTGCACCAGGATTCATCGAGACCGCCATGACCGTCAATCTGAAGGAGCAGGTCAAGGTTCAGTTAAAGGACGCCGTTCCGCTCAAAAGGCTTGGAACCGTTGAAGATGTGGCCTATGGAGTGCTTTGCCTGGCCTCAAAAGAGGCTGGATATATAACAGGTCATGTGCTAAACATTAACGGCGGAATGTATATGTAATCAGGGTAATGTGAATGGAGGGAAAATGGCATCAGTAGAGGAAAAGGTGAAGGCGATCATCGCCGATCAGCTCGGAGTTGCCGAGGCTGATGTGAAGCCAGACGCTCATTTTGTAGATGATCTCGGAGCTGACTCACTGGATACGGTTGAACTGGTAATGAAATTCGAAGATGACTTTAGCATGGAGATTCCAGACGAGGACGCTGAAAAGATTCAGACGGTTAAAAACGCCATCGACTACATCCAGGCTCATCAGGAATAACCCCTGAGGTCAAACTTGAATAGAAGGGTTGTAGTTACGGGCGTGGGGCTGGTTTCAGCTCTGGGCCTGGATACCGAAAGTACCTGGAAAGGACTGCTGGAGGGGCGCAGCGGGGTGGGCCCCATCACCCATTTCGAGGCGGAGAGCTTTTCCTCCCGATTCGCTGCTGAGGTCAAAGGCTTTGACCCGTTGAGCTACGTCGACAAGAAGAGTTCCCGCAAGATGGATCTCTTCATCCTTTATGCAATTGCGGCAAGTGATCTGGCCCTGGCGAGTTCCGGTTTGGAGATCGACGATTCCAATAGGACTCGGGTCGGCGTCTACATTGGTTCTGGAATCGGAGGTTTCGGCACCATCGAATCGGAGCATACCAATTTCCTGAATAAAGGAGCCCGCAAGATCTCGCCCTTCTTCATTCCCGCCAGTATTGGCAACCTGGCCACAGGGCAGGTCTCGATTCGCATTGGTGCAGCGGGTCCGAACTCTGCTACCTGTACGGCCTGTTCGGCCGGTTCCCATGCCATCGGTGATTCCTTCAAAATCATTGAAAGAGGAGCGGCCGATGTCATGATTGCGGGGGGGACCGAGGCGGCCATCACCCCCATGGGGGTTGGCGGTTTTGCTGCCCTGAGGGCTCTGTCGACCCGCAATGACTCACCGGAAACGGCGAGCCGCCCCTTTGACAGAGACCGTGACGGCTTTGTCATCGGTGAGGGTTCCGGACTTGTGGTCCTGGAGGAACTGGAGCATGCCCGCCGCCGGGGAGCTCCGATCTACGCCGAAATCGTGGGTTACGGCATGAGCGGAGACGCTCACCATATGACGGCCCCTCCCGAGGATGGTTCAGGGGCAGTGCGTGTCATGCAGGCCACCCTGGATGATGCGGAGATAGCCCCAACCGAAGTCGACTACGTCAATGCCCATGGAACCAGTACCCCGCCCAATGACCGCATTGAAACAAGAGCTCTCAAAACCGTCTTTGGTGAGCATGCCTACAGACTGGCGATCAGCTCCACCAAATCCATGACCGGACACCTTCTCGGTGCGGCCGGAGGCCTGGAGGCTGGAATCACAGCCCTTGCCATCAAGAACCAAACGATTCCTCCCACCACCAACCTGGAAAATGCCGATCCGGATTGCGATCTGGATTACGTACCCCACACACCTCGGGAAATGAAGATCAACTACGCGCTGTCCAATTCATTCGGCTTTGGCGGCACTAATGCGGCCATACTGCTCAAAAAATTCGAGGGTTGAGCGGCTTCGCAGAGCGAAGCCGCGTTTAACGTTTCAGGTTTAACGTTTCACGGGAGGAGCGGTCTCGCTCCACTCGGCCGGGCGCCTTCCGACCCGTTGGCGGGGTTTTGTAGCGGCCGCTCTAGGAGCGGCTTCCGGATTCGGCGCCCTGAGGCGCCTCCAACATTCCGGATCCACGTTAAACGTGAAACCTGAAACGTGCCCCTAACCGAGCGCTGGTCTTCGACCAGCGCTCGGTTAGGGGCTCCGTGTCTTTGTGGTACACGTATGTGCTATAATGCTTTTTTTCACTAAACTCATGAGTCCATCCTTGCTCTTGAAGCTTTCTCTCTCCTGCTAATGAATCCCTGAATTGTGCCTTGTAGGCACTCTTGTTCATCAGAGCTCTATGGCTGATAAATCCACACAACAATCAAGTCAACGCAGCCGGTTGGCCAAGATGTTCCTGGGCACCGACCGGAACCGTGGGCATTTCATTGCTCAGCTGAGCTTGCTGGAGTTCCTGGCCGGTCTGGGCATATCTGTGACGGTCACTCTTCTACTGCTTGAGTTCGACTTCCAAAGTATCCCCCAGTACCGGATTGGAGACATTGCCGACCGGACCATCGAAGCTCCCTACGACTTTACTGTGGCGGATCAGGAGGCCACCTTCGAAAGAGAAGAAGAGATAAGAAGGACAGTGCCGGCGGTCTTTGATCTGGATCTCAAACTGAACAACCGGATTACCGCCGAGTTCCGAGGGGCCTTCGCAGAAGCAAGGCGGACGATCGCTGAAGAGAGGTTAAATCCAAGATTTTCTGGACCCCTTTCCGATGAATCCCAGCAGAGAATTGCCCCGCTCCTTCGAGACCGATTACCTCGCTTCACCCAGGGCGACATCCTGGACATCTGCTTGAGGCATTCCTTTTCTTCCGTTTTGGAGAATCAGATGGTGGCACTCGTGCAGGAAGGCATGAAATCTCCCGGAGTGATTTTGAACCGCGATACGCTACTGCCCTACCAGGAACAAGGCCTGATCCTTCGCAACACTGTTTCCAAAGAAGATGAACTGATTCAGGACTGGACCGCCTTGAGAGATCTGGAACAGGCACGCGATCTGTTGAGACAGAACGAGTATCAACTTACCGCGGTCGCAGGGGAAGAAAAAAAGGAGATCATCACCTTTTTGGAGAGCTGGATCGTCCCCAATGTCTATTACAACGCCAGCGCCAGCGGCGATATGGAGCAGCTCTACATGCAGCAGGTCAATCCGGTCTTGATCCAGATCAAGAAAGGGCGAACTCTGGTACGGGCCGGAGACGAGATCGAGGTCACGGAAAAAGCCATTCTGGACCAACTGACCAGGCTGCTTCAACCTCGAAGTCTGTCAGGCAAGTTCATCGGCATTTTTCTTATTGTGTCCTTTTTCTTGTTCGCGGTCTGGCAGTACTTTCTTGCCAACAAGAAAGATTTCAGGGAAATTCGAAGTCACTATCTCCTGCTCTCCCTGGTGTTGTGTTCCACTTTGCTGCTCACGAGAATCTGTATCTTCCTGGCAGCGGCCATTGCCGGCAGCCTGCGCCAGGAAGGTCTTCAGGATCCTCTGCAGTTCTATTTTCTCGCTCCCGTGGCACTGGGGGCGATCTTGACGATCCTCCTGGTTGACATTCAGGCCTCGGTTCTTTTTGCTCTTGTTTTTTCCGTCTTTGTAGGACTTCTCACCGGAGAGATGGGTTTCTTTGTGTACTCCCTGACCGGAAGTTTGGCGGCCATCTATTTGGTGGGAACCTATCGTGACCGGGCGGCCATCATCAGGGGAGGCTTCGTTATTGGATTGGTCAACGTCCTGACGGTGCTGGCCCTACAACTTTACGGTTTGGAATCGAGTTTTCAGTGGACACCCTTCCTGGTAGGAGCCTCTGGCGGAATTGTGAGCGGACTTTTCGCCGCCATGTTGGCTTCGTTGTGTCTCCCCATCCTCGAATATCTCTTCAGCATCACGACCGATATCAAGCTGCTCGAATTATCCAACTTGAACAACGCAGTTTTACGACGCCTGGCAGTAGAGGCTCCAGGAACGTACCACCACAGCATCATCGTGGGAACGCTGGCAGAGGCCGCCGCCGAGGCCATCGAGGCCAATACTCTGCTGGTTCGAGTGGGGGCCTACTACCACGACATCGGCAAGCTGAAGAACCCCGAGTACTATGTCGAAAATCAGCTTTACATGTCGAACAAACATGAAAACCTGTCGCCCAGCATGTCCAGTCTCATCCTGGCCAGTCATGTCAAGGATGGTCTGGCCCTTGCCGATGAGATCCGCCTGGTACCTCCGGTGCGTGACTTGATACCCCAGCACCATGGGACGAGATTGATGAAGTTCTTTTATCAGAAAGCAAAGGATGCCTCGGATGGGAAAGAACGGCAGGTGAACGAAGATGACTTCCGATATCCCGGACCCAAACCCCAGAACAAGGAAGCAGCCATCCTGATGCTGGCCGATCAAGTGGAGGCCGCGGCCCGCACCCTCCAGGATCCAGGGCCGAGCCAGATTCGCAGCATGAACCGCCGTTTGATCCAGGCCACCATCCAGGACCGACAATTCGACGAATGCAACATCACGATGCAGGACCTGGACAAGATCCTTCGCGCATTCGAACGAGTGATTACAGGAATGCACCATCACCGCATCGAGTACCCGGGCTTTGACTTCAACCGAGAACTGGAAGAAGAGCAGTTTGAGCAGACACAGACCGATGGTCAACGTATTCAATAGACAGCGAAAGCTTCCCGTGGAAACTGATTCACTCGAAGGATTCCTTCATGAGTTGTCCAGTCAAATGGTCCTGCAGGCCGGGTTTACCGTAGTACTGATCAGTGACTCGGCCATGAGGAACTACAACCGCAAATTTCGGGATCAAAATCGGACCACCGATGTTCTTGCCTTCCCCGATGGTGAAGAAGCCGGACCAGAGGAGTCCTACCTGGGGGATATCCTCGTATGTGTGGAAGCTGCCGACCGGCAAAAGAAGACGACTCTGCTGGAAGAACTCAAATCACTGTCCCTCCATGGACTGCTACACCTTCTGGGCTACGACCACCACACCGATGAGGGAAGAATGCAGACACTGGAACGTCAATTAAGGAGAGAGTTTCAACTTCATTAGAGTGGAAGTACTGACGTTTCTTTGCTTAGTCACGGTGCTCTTTGTCCTCTCAGTGCTGGAGAGTGCCATCTCCCGCATCTCCCGATTGACTCTGAAAGTGCTGGCTGAACGGGCACACACCACCCAAGATCATCTCCTTCAAGATATCGCAGACGACCGAGTCCAGTTCTTGCTGCCCATTCAGTTTGGATGCCAGGTTCTGGTCGTGAGTTCAGCAGTGGTCATCAGCGCACTTCTGTTTGATTCCAATGCACCCTATGCTGCATGGTTGGCTTTCGTCGTTGTTGTGGCCGTCGTCATTCTTTTTCGACAGCTGTTCCCCGCATTGATCGTTCAGTCCGACCCTGAACGGGTGCTGTTAGGCCTCCTTCCCGTTCTGAGCCCCTTTTATCGTTTTTTACGCTGGATCAGCTCGCCTCTCACGAAACTCCTCAGATTTTCCAGGGCCTCACAGCTGAAAAACCAGTTGAACGGGGATATCGATGAGGAACCCAGTGAGGAAGAGATACAAGCCTATCTGGGGGTAGGAGAAGAAGAAGGCATTATTGAAGAAGATGAGAGCGAGTTGATTCAGTCGGCTCTTGAATTTGGCGATACACTGGTCCGGGAAATCATGACTTCCCGAACGGAAATTGTCGCAATCACAGAGGATGCGACTCTTCGAGAATTGAAGGACGTGATGGTTTCCAGCAAGTTTTCCCGGATTCCGGTCTACCGGGAACGGATTGACCACATTGTCGGAGTCGTCTACGTTCGCAATCTACTCGGCCATCTCGATGAGGGCAATGGAGAGCAACCCATCACTCCTTTGATCAACAAACCCTGGTTTGTTCCTGAAACCAAGAAGGTGTCCGCATTGCTCAAGGAAATGCAGGTCAACGCCGCCCATATGGCCGTTTTGATCGATGAATACACTTCCGTGTCAGGACTGGTGACCATCGAGGACGTACTCGAAGAAATCGTTGGGGATATTCGTGATGAGGATGAGCTGGAAAAAGTCGATCTAGCTTACGTGGGAGAAGGTAACTATATCGTCCACGGAGGTGCAGAGATTGAAGAGTTGGAGGAAACCCTTGGGATGGACCTGGGAGAAACGGATGTGACCACTGTATCCGGACTGATCGTTGATCACCTGGGCAAGGTTCCTTCTGCAGGTGAAACCCTCGTATTGAACGGCCTCTCTGTGGAGGTTCTCAGTTCGGATCGAAAGACGATTCAAACCATGCGCGTGAAGAAAAGAGCCGAAGAACAGTAGATCCAATGAGGAGTGTGTGAGGCAGCACGAGGGTGGAATCAATCAAAAACTCTGACCAGATACATGAGCGCTTTATGAAAAAAGCGATTGCTCTGGCGAGTCGAGGGATGGGCAGGGTTAGCCCCAATCCACTGGTCGGAGCGGTCGTGGTACGCAAGGGTGAGGTCGTGGGACACGGATACCACCGCTACCAGGCCCGGGATCATGCTGAAGTGATCGCGTTGGCTCGTGCCGGAAGCCGGGCAAGAAATGCACATCTCTACGTTAATTTAGAGCCCTGTGCCCACCATGGGAGAACCCCTCCCTGTGTGGACCGGATCGTCGAAGCCGGTATCAGCAAGGTGTTTGTGGCAATGCGCGATCCCCTTCGGCACACCCGTCAAAAGGGTATCCCCTTGCTTCGTAGGAACCGGATCGAGGTTGACCTGGGACTCTGCAGCGAGATAGCAAACCGCCAAAACGAAGTTTTTCTGCACTTTGCCAGGACCGGCCGGCCGTTCGTATTGCTGAAGTTGGCTTTGACTCTGGATGGCCGGATAGCCACCGGCAGTGGCGATTCGAGATGGATCACCCAGACCCTGGCACGAAAGCAGGTGCATCGACTGCGTTATGCTTACGATGCCATCCTGATCGGCATTGGAACCGTGCTGCATGACAATCCATCACTGGATGTGCGCTGGACACAGCGCAACCCGATCACCAAGGTGATCTTGGACTCCAGACTTCGCACTCCTGGACAGGCCAAGCTGTTCACTTCGTCGGACCGCGTGATTATTTTCCACAGCCGGAAGGCCGCCAAGAAGCGTGTGGTCTCACTGGCGAAAAAAGCTGAGTTGATTCCGGTGTCGAAGAAAGCAAATGGGCTGGACTGGCAGGAGATCCTCGACCGGTTAGGCCAATTGAAGGTGACCAGCCTGGTCGTTGAGGGGGGCGCCGGCATGGCGGCCTCGGCCTTGCAGGCCAAAACGGTTCAGAAGATCAATTTTTTCTACGGGCCCAAAATGATCGGCAGCAGCGGCCGAGCCGGTATTGGGGATCTGGGAATTGATCGGTTAAGAGATGCTTTGAAATGGAAGATTCACCGCCTACGGCACTTCCCTCCTGATTTTATGGTGGAAGCCTATCCGGGCTAGAAGTTCAACGGGCGAGAGAATTCATCGCCCCAGATTCAGCTCACGCCAGCCGTCAGGGGTTCCGTCCAGTTATCAAAAATCTGGCTACCGTGAAAGCGGCCCGTCTCGATAAAGATTCGATTGGTCATCTTGCCGGCGACGATGGATCCAGCCAGATAGATACCCTTCTTGTTGGATTCCAGAGTACGTGGGTCGTGTTTGGAAATACAGGTGTCCAGATCCAGTTCAATTCCAAGGTTCTCGAGAAAATCCACATCCGGATGGTAACCGGTCATGGCCAGGACAAAGTCGTTCTCCAGGGTCTTGACGCCCTCGGGAGTAGAGACGACGATTTCGGTCTCTGTGATAGCTTTGACGGTACTCGAAAAGTAGGCCGTGATTTCTCCCCGTTTGATGCGATTATTGATATCCGGCAAAACCCAGTATTTCACCTTGGGACTCATGGCCTCACCACGGTGAATCAGGGTCACCTCGACCTTCCCATTTCGGTACAGGTCTAGTGCGGTCTCCGTAGCTGAGTTGGTTCCCCCAATCACGGCCACCTTCTTTTTAAAGTAGGGATGACATTCGGAATAATAGTGGCTGACCTTGTCGAGATCTTCACCCGGAATGTCGAGCATGTTGGGGTTGTCATAATAGCCCGTGGCGATGATGACTCTTCTAGCGCGATATTCCTGAGGTCGATCCAGACGATCGATGCTCTTCACCCGAAAGTCATTCTCTTCACCTTCAACCGAGATCACGCGCTCCTGGTCCTTGATCGGAAGGTCGAAATAGTCCGCCACCCGGCGATAATACTTCAGAACCTCCAACCGTCTGGGCTTCTCCGAGGGACTGGTCAGGGGAATATCCCCAATCTCCAGGAGATCCGCAGTCGTGAAAAAGGTCATGTTGGTGGGGAAATGATAGATCGAATTCACCAAATGGCCCTTTTCGATCAACCAGAAGCTTTGATTTCTCTTCTTGGCCTCAATGGCACAGGCGAGACCTGCCGGCCCGCCGCCCACGATGATCCAATCAAAAACTCCGCTCATTGACACATTCTTTCACGCTTCACTAGAATGACTCCTCAGGGCGATTAGCTCAGCTGGTTAGAGTGCCGCCTTCACACGGCGGAGGTCACTGGTTCGAGTCCAGTATCGCCCACCATTTCCTGGTGATGGGCTCTTCACCCCTGTGCCACGAGAGCCTGCGCCAGACCGAGTCAGCATCTTAACAAATAGTCCTATTTTCGTTCCACGTGACAGGTCAATCAGCCGGTCAGTTGATTCATACCCTCACGCCCTGTACCAACACCTTCATGGTATCGGAAATACCTCCAGGAATGAGAAGGTTTTTCAGGCCCAGCCGGTCTTCCACACGCTCTGGATTGAGGATTCCCCGGGATTCCTCCTCTTCGAGGTGATTTCCCAGTCCCCACCTGTGGAGAAAGCGACGCTGGGTCGTCAGAGGTTCACTGGTCCAACCAAGCCTCTCACTGGTCTGAGCCATCACCTCAAAATTGACGTGAGCAGTGATATCCTGGCGCCCCAGGTTGACATAAGGATCGGTCACCACCTGATGACGATAATAACAAAGGAGCGTTCCCTGAGGACGGTCCATCGCTCGATACTCTTCCCAGTCATATCCGTAGTCCACCGTCAGTACATAAGCCGAATCGATTCGCCGGTCCAGGTCTTCCATCACGTCGATCATCCTCAGATTCACCTCGTATTCATGGTCGTCCTGCCAATCCCTGAATCCGGTCTTCATGTATTCCAGAATTCGAGGATCGGTGACCTCCCCCTCCAGTTCCGATAGCTCTTCATCAACCTTGACATATATCTCTCGAAGCCCCGATTCCCTGGCCCGGACACGATGAACGGGGAGGGCATCAAAGAACTCATTGGAAAACACAATCCCCTGTATGCCGTCAGGGATATCCTCTCCGACCTCCACCGGACAGTACTCCACTTTCTCGAAAATCTCGGGATGAATCTGCTGGAGTCGAATCAGGATGTCACGGCCCAGAAACCCCTCTCCCACGCCCAGTTCCACCAGATAAAAAGGTTCGGGGCAGACCAGGAGCTGGAAATAATGGGCCAATGCGTCGGCCAGACAATCGGCAAAGATTCGATGAGTATAGGGTGATGTGTAGTAATCTCCCCTGGCTCCGAAAATCGGCTTCTTGGTGGTGTAATAACCCTGCTCCGGGTCATAAAGACAAAAGTCCATGAATTGCTCGAAGGTTACCGGCTGATTTTTCCAGGGGAGAATCACTTCAGGTCACCGACAAAGGCGGGCACTGGCCGCAGACAGAAATTTCACCACGACAATCGAAACCACAGGAGCCCGCATGACACATCGGTTCTGTACTGCATCGGTGCCAACAGCGAGCCGCCAGTCAGGGGATCAGCCGGTCAGTTCCAGTTCATTAAAAAAATAACTGATCTCGAAACTGGAAGACTCGGGGCTGTCGCTGCCGTGTGCGCCATTGCGCTCAATGTTTTCGCCAAACCGTGCTCGGATGGTTCCCTCCTCGGCTTCGGAGGGATTGGTCGCTCCCATGATCTCACGCCATTGGGTGATGGCATTCTCACCTTGAAACACAAGAACCATGATGGGCCCTTCGCTCATGAACTCGGTGAGACTCGCGAAAAAACCCTTCTCGCGATGAACATGGTAAAAGCCCTGAACCTCCGCTTGGGTGAGATGCAGCAGCTTGGCCCCGATGATCGAAAGCTCTTTTGCTTCCGCCATGGCAATGATCTGTCCCGTAAACTTACTATTAAAGGCATCCGGCTTGATAATGGCTAATGTTCGTTCCTGCAATTTCTTAGTTCCTCATACTGCTTGTGGGGGTTGAAGCGAGGTACTGCACCTCGTTTTGTTCTGGAATGTTGCCGGAGTCAGGCTCCCTGTTGGAGGATTTCCGCCATTCCCGATCCGATCTCGGCAGGGCTTTCCACGACCCGGATCCCGCATTCCCTCATTTTTTTCATTTTCTCGCTGGCGGTGCCCTTCCCCTGGGAGATGATCGCCCCGGCATGCCCCATGCGGCGCCCCGGTGGTGCCGTCTGTCCGGCGATAAATCCCACCACCGGCTTCTTGAAATGGGCCTTGATGTAATCCGCCGCTTCTTCTTCGGCCGAACCTCCGATTTCTCCAATCATCACCACGGCATCCGTTTCAGGGTCCTCGTTGAAGGCCTTCAGGGCATCGATAAAGCCGGTACCGATAATCGGATCCCCTCCGATTCCAATACAGGTGCTCTGACCGATATCTCTCGAACTTAACTGTCCCACCGCCTCATAGGTCAGAGTTCCACTTCTGGAAATACATCCCACACGACCTTCCTTGTGAATGGGGCCGGGCATGATCCCTATCTTGGATTTTCCGGGGGAGATGATGCCGGGACAATTGGGACCGATCAATCGACTTTCGGTTTCCTTCATGAACTGAGTGACCCGAAGCATGTCAAAGACAGGAATCCCTTCAGTGATACACACGACCAGCGGGACGCCGGCCTCCACTGCCTCCATGATGGCATCCGCAGCAAAGGGAGGAGGTACCAGAATCATGCTGCAGTCAGAACCCGTTGCCTTCACCGCTTCATTGACCGTATTGAAAACAGGAACTCCATCGTGGGAGGTGCCGCCTTTTCCGGGCGTGACCCCGGCTACAATCTGGGTACCATACTCTCGACACTTGGCGGCATGGAAGCTCCCCTCCCTGCCGGTTAAACCCTGAACCACAACTTTTGAGTTCTCATCGATCCAAATGGCCAAATCTTAATCCCTACCCTTCGACTGAGTCAGATCGCGAACCTTGCCTGCGGCATCTGCCATATCGGTTGCCACGGCGAAATCGAGACCAGAGTTGTTCAAAATTTCCCGTCCTTGTTCCACGTTGGTCCCGGCCAGGCGAACCACCACAGGAACATCCACACCAATGTCCTGAGCGGCCTGAACGACACCTTCGGCCACCACATCACAGCGCATGATGCCTCCGAAAATATTGATCAAAACGGCTTTCACGTTCTTATCCGACAGCAGGATTCTGAAGGCGTTCTTGACCTGCTCCACCGTGGCCCCGCCCCCCACGTCCAGGAAGTTGGCCGGACTCGATCCCGCCAGTTTGATGATATCCATCGTGGCCATCGCCAGTCCCGCCCCATTGACCATGCAACCCACCTGCCCGTCCAGCTTGATGTAGTTGAGTTGATGGCGAGAGGCCTCAATCTCAAGCGGCTCTTCCTCGTCAAGATCTCTCATCTCCAGGATCTCAGGATGCCGATAAAGGGCACTGTCATCGAAGCTCATCTTGGCATCCAGGGCACAGAGTTCCCCTTCATCCGTCAACACCAGCGGGTTTATTTCAGCCAGTGAGGCATCCGATGATTCAAAAGCCTGGTACAACGCATTCATGAATTGAGTCGCATTGGCCACAGCCTTTCCCTCGAGGCCCAGGCCGAATGCGATTTTTCGAGCCTGGAAGGCCTGTAAACCCACTCCCGGATGCACCGCTTCCTTGAGAATCAGCTCCGGGCTCCTTTGAGCCACTTCCTCGATCTCAACCCCACCCTCTCGACTGGCCATGAATACCGGTCTTTCCTGACTTCGATCAATAACTATCCCCAGATAAAACTCCTTTTTAATATTCATGCCCTTTTCGACCAGAACACAGTTGACGACTCTCCCTTCAGGTCCGGTCTGGGGAGTAATGAGCTTGGAACCCAGGAGTTCGCCGGCCAGTGCCTCTGCATCCTCCGGAGACTTGGCCAACTTGATTCCACCTCCTTTGCCTCGCCCCCCCGCGTGAATCTGTGCCTTGACCGCAACCACCTTGCCGCCCAGTTCCCGGGCAATTTCACCGGCTTCAGCGGCACTCCTGGCAACCTTTCCCTGAGGGACCTTCACCCCGTACTGGGTCAACACCTGCTTGGCTTGATATTCATGAATTTTCATGGCGAACTAATCAAACACTATATAATCTCGGTTTTCAAGGGGGGGACCTCCACTAACCGACATTCTGATGAGACAGCCATGACCGCCTCTGGACCAAAAGAAACACCAGGACTGTGGCCCAGTCCGATTCAATCAGGCGACCTCTCAACCGCACTCCGCTTCTCCGATGTCCTGTGGGACAGCGACGGAGAGACACTGGTCTGGCGGGAAGAACGATCGGATCACGGCGTTCTGGTGTGCCATTCAGCAGGAGATGCCTCTCCCCGTGATCTGACAACTGAATTGTCTGTTCGAGCACGCGTCGGATACGGCGGAGGAGACTTCACGGTTGCACAGGGATGTGCCTACTTTGCCGCCGAGGGGCGCCTCTTTCGCCAGCCCCTCCTCGAGAGCCGTGCCGCCCCCATTACCCCTGCTGACGGAGGCCAGTGTACCTCGCCCACAGTTTCACCCGATGGGCAATATCTGCTCTATGTTCACTCCTATGAGGGAAGCGACGTGTTGGCAATGGTGGACACGGCAGGTCGGGATGATCCCAGAACCCTGGTCCAGGGGCACGACTTCTTCATGCAGCCCTGTTGGCACCCCAGGGGGACACAGATCGCCTGGGTTGCCTGGGATCACCCCTCAATGCCCTGGGATTCTGCTGCCCTGTACCTGGGGGACGTGGACCTGACGCAACCTCGGCCCGAACTGGCTTCCCCAAGACTCCTGGCCGGCGCGCCCGGCGGCGACACGGCCGTCTTTCAGCCAGCCTTCTCCCCTGACGGTCGATATTTGAGTTACGCCTCAAACAACGATGACTGGTTTAACCTGCACTTGCTGGAACTGAAGAATGGTGAAGCACGGGTGCTGGTTGCAGAGGAAGCCGAACACGCCCTTCCTGCCTGGCTGCACAACATGAGAACCCAGGCCTGGAGGGCCGATGGAAAAGCCATCTATTTTCTGCGATGCAAGGATGGGTTTACCTCTCTGGCAAGATTCGACCTGTCGGACCAGGAGTCCCATGATGTTCAGGGAGACGTCCAGCATTACACCGACCTGGCCCAGATCGCCTCCGCTCCCCAGGGAAACCTGGCACTGATCGCCTCCTCAACCACGACTCCGGCCCGGATCATTTCTGTCCCGGACCCCGGACCGGTGCGCATCCACCGGCACAGCAGTCAGGAAGACATCCAGGAATCCTATCTCAGCCGCCCTGAACCCTTGAGTTGGCAGGTTGACACCGACGGGTTAGTCAACCACTGTCACGGGCTATACTATCCCCCCGCCCATCCCGACTATCAATGCTCTGAACCACCTCCCACCATCATCAAGATCCATGGCGGTCCCACCTCCCAGTACCGGGCCGGCTACTCTGCGGAGACTCAGTTTTTTACCAGCCGAGGTTATGCGGTTCTGGAACTCAATTACCGAGGAAGCTCGGGATACGGCACCTCGTACGCGGCCGCTTTGAAAGAAAACTGGGGAGTCTCGGACGTCGCAGATACCCACTCGGCAGTCGAATATCTCCTCACCCAGAGGCTGGCCAACGCTCGGCAGATCGTTGTGATGGGCGGCAGCGCAGGGGGCTATACCGTGTTGATGAGCCTGATCGCCTACCCCGGGGTCTTCCGAGCCGGCATCTGTCGCTACGCCGTCTCGAATCTGTTCAGCTTGACCGAAGATACCCATAAATTCGAGCAGCATTACCTGGATTCTCTGGTGGGAAAACTGCCCGAGCATCACGATAGATATCGTCAGCGGTCTCCCGTCTTCTCAGCCGAGAAAATCGAGGATCCTGTGGCCATCTTCCAGGGAGAAAAAGATCAGGTGGTGCCGCGCTCTCAGTCCGACGAAATCGTCGAGTCCCTGATCCGGCAGGAAGTCCCTCACCTGTACCAGATTTATCCGGGAGAGGGTCATGGATGGCGCAAGAGCGCGACCATTGAGGACTACTATGGGAAGGTCGAACGGTTCCTGCAACAATACGTGATCGAGCAGGCCCACTAGCCCGCATTTCTCACACCCCCTCTACTGCATCGGCTCTCGCCTTCATCTGAGCGAAGCGAAGCCGCCTTCATCTGAACGGAGTGAAGAATGATCCACCCCGATTGTGTTGCTGCCATGAAAAGAGGATCTTCGCTCTGTCCTGGTGGTAGAACTTGAAATTCGGAATTCAGGATTTCTAATTTCGACCGGGAGTCAGGGATCAGAGAGTCCGGATCGTGCTAGAATTCCCTGTTAAAGTGAAGACGGATATTCTCATCGTTGGCGCGGGCTTTGCGGGAGCTTCCACCGCCTTTCATTTGAGCCAAGATCTATCCGACTCCATCCTGGTGATCGAAAAAGAGGAGATACCCGGTTTTCATGCCTCTGGCCGCAATGCCTCACTGGTGCTCCAATCCACCTCAAATGTCCACATCCGCCCGCTGGTCGCAGCCAGCCGGAGAGCCTACCAGGAACACGCGGCTGAAGTAGGCTTCAAGCAGAATGGTTCGCTTTTGATCGGTCACAAGGCCTTGCTGGAGGCTACACGCCAGCCGGACCTGATTCCCTCGGAGTATCGTGACCCGAATGAGATCACCCGGCAGATCCCGATTTTGAAGGACCACGCTTTTGAGGCAGCCCTGTGGACTCCTTCGGATGGAACCATGGATATTTCCCAGCTTTTGCAGTTTTACATTCAGGGTTCTCGAGACCGGGGTGTTGAATTTCGTTTTGATTGCCCGCTCCTGGATGTCACCGGGACGGGCCCCTACCAGGTGAAGACCTCTCACGGCACCATTGAAGCCGGCTATCTCATTGATGCCGCCGGAGCCTGGATCTCCCAGGTGGCCGATCTGGCTGATGCTTCCCACCTCGAACTCTCCCCCTTGAAAAGGCATCTCTTCGTGCTGGATGACACTCCCGAACTGGCGCCCGGGCAGCCCTTCGTCTGGAGTCTCTCGGAGAACTTCTACTTCAGACCTGAATCGGGAGGCCTTCTTTTCTGCATCTGCGACGAAGAAAAGAGCAGCAGCCTGGAACCCACCGTCAGTCCTGATATCTCCCAGTCCCTGGCCGAACGGGTATGGCTGCAGCTCCCGGCCCTTCGTGAGGCGACGCAGAGGGAGGTGTGGGCCTGCTTCCGGACCCGGGCTCCCGACGACTCCCTGGTTATCGGGTGGGATCCGAGACAGGATCATCTGTTCTGGGTGGGAGCCCTGGGCGGTCACGGCATGGGAGCCAGCTGGGAAATCGGCCGCCTGGCATCGCAGCGATTTATCGATCCGACCCGCACCAGGCCGCAGCTCTTTGATCCCGCTCGTTTCAAATCAACCGTTGCGGAAAGCCAGTAGCAGAGTTCCGAAGCTAGCCGCATTTCTCACACCTCCTCTACTGCATCGGCACTTCGGGCCTCGCGCGTTTCACGTTTAACGTTTCAGGTTTCACGAAAGAAGAAGAGGAGAGCCGCTCATAGAGCGGCCACTACACAATCACGCCACATCTGTGACACCCCTCCGGGGGTCAGGGGGCAGGGGCGCACGGCCGTGCGCCCTCTTCGCCTCAAAGTCCTTGCTGTGGGCGCACCGCGTGCGCCCCTACCTTCCCCTTCGTTAAACGTGAAACTTGAAACGTGAAACGCGCTGGTCTTCGATCAGCGGCCGGTCAGGAGTCAGCCACCGCCCCCAAACATTCTGGGCACAACACGCACTCCCGACACAGCGGCACTTTTCGACAACTCCGCTTGGCATGTTCCACGATCAGGGCGTGGAATCTCTTGTAAAGAGATATCTCCACGGGCAGCTGGGATTCGAAAAGATCTTTGATGTCGTCATAGCTGGCCCCGGAACCCAATATTCCATAACGCTCAAAGATCCGCCGGGTGTAGGCGTCGATCACGAAGTGGGTTTGGTCGCAGGCATACAGCAGAATCGAGTCGGCCGTCTCGGGGCCAACGCCTTTGATGGCCAGAAGTTGTGCCCGCTGGACCTGGCGGTAGAAATCCCCTGGGTAGTCGGAGATGAAGCGTGTGATGACTTTCAAACGCCGTGCCTTTTGTCTGAAAAACCCGGATGAACGAATCGCCTCTTCCAGCCGGGGCAAGGAGCAACCAAGAATAGTCTCCTCGTCCACCAGCCCCTCCTGAATCATTCGCTCCAGGGCCTTCTCAACATTATTCCAGTTGACATTCTGGGTCAGGATGGCGCCCACCACGACTTCCAGACCTGGAGGTTGGAAGTTTCGGCTCACCGGCCAATCCCCACCGGGCCAACCAGCCGGAGACGGGTAGATTCGCTCAAGGGCCTGATAGATCTGGAGGAACCTCCGGTCTTGCCCCATTCAACTGGATTTCTGTTTCCCCGCGGCTCCTCGGCGGCGGACGACCCTAAGTTTGGATTTCCGGGAACCTTCCGCCTGGGCTGCCTCCTGGTCGGAGGGATAGGCAATTCGATGGTGCGCCGTGCTTTTGAGGATGTGCGTCACCGTGCCTTCGATTTTCTTCAATTCCCCGATGGTCAGACCCGATTGGTCAAGCTCTCCCTGCTCTAACTTTCGGTTCACCAGGCGGCTGACCAGATTGCGGATCGTCTCGTCGTCACGATTCTGTACCACCCGGCAGGCCGCCTCGCAGGAATCCACGATCATCACAATGGCCGTTTCCCTGCTCTGAGGTTTCGGTCCGGGGTACTTGAAGACCTTTTCCGATTTGATCTCCGACTCCAGTTCCTTGGATTTGTGATAGAAATAGTCGATCGTTGAGGTGCCATGATGCTGAGGTATGAAATCTTCCACGGCACCGGGCAGGCCGATCTGCCGAGCCAGCTGAACCCCCATCGTCACATGAGAACGGAGCACCGCAGCTGAAGCGATCAAACCCAGCGACTCATGCAGATTCTCTCCTGCCACCTGATTTTCAATAAAGTACTCCGGACTGAACATCTTGCCGATATCATGGTAATAGGATCCCACCCGCACCAGAAGACTGTTCGCACCAATTTCGTTGGCCACGCTTTCCGAGATGTTGGCAACCGCCATGCTGTGCTGGTAGGACCCCGGCGCCTTGAAGAACAGTTCCTTGAGTACCGGTGCATTCAAATCCAGCAACTCCATCAATCGAAAGGGGGAAGTGAAATCGAAAAGGCGTTCAAACACTGGAAGAAAAATCAGCGTGAGAAGAGCCGCGATGATGCCGTTGGTCAGGGCGGCCACCGCATTGGGAAGGGCGTCGGCGAAGCTTCCTCCGGTCAAGACCAACTCGCAAAGAAACACGAAAGCCATCACCAGCCCCACCATGAGCGAAGCCGCCATCAACTCACTGCGTCTGCGTGCCTGCCGCACCCAGCTTCCACTGACCAGCCCCCCAGAGAGCAACACCAGAAAAAGCCCAAAATCGAATTGTGAGGCCAGCGAGACATAAATCAGAGTAATCAACATGATCAACGGAACGATACGCCGGTTAATGAGAACCGTGATCGTCAAACCCGCCCAGGGGACCGGGATCAGATAGGGCGAGAATACTTCATAGAAAAGGGCCACTTTGGCGCAGATCAGAACGATCAGAATTGTCAAATAAATGAGTACCAGATTCTTATTCTTCTCGGTGCTGCGGGGATACAGAAAGTTCGTGTGGTAGAGCAAGATGAGCGTGAATATGGTCACAATGAGCAGCGTTCCCAGAACGCTTTCAGGACCCACGCTTTCTCGATATTTCAACGCTTCCCGAACCAACCTGCGATCCGAAACGGTGACCCGCTGTCCCTTGGGTACCAGCAATTCATGACGGGCAATAAGTCTCCCCTGAAACTCAAAAGCGGCCGGGGCACGATAGGCAATCCAGGATTCGCTCTGAACTGCCGGGGGAGAGTAGGGGGCAGTCAGGTTCTCAAAGAAAAGAATCAAGAAGACACAGGGAATCACCAAAGATGTGATAATCCAGGCCAGATATGGAATTCCATACAGGGCAAGACGCGCGGGAAGCAGTTCCTGATCCTTGAGCACCTTCTCGGAAACGTCACCTGCCTCCATATCCGGGATGGCGGTACCTTCCAATTTGCGGATCAAGCCCTTGGCCGAGTGCATCTGACGGGAATGCCGGAGACGGAGAACTCCCAGGATGACACCAAAAATCGCCACTCCGATGATGATGGCGACCGAGTACTGGTAAATCTCAGCCATGGACTCCTATTTTA
>JAZFRU010000058.1:0-3814 GCA_036445815.1 Acidobacteriota bacterium
CTTTAGGACTGTAGAGGTAGAATCCCCGGGGACCCGTCAGGCCCGCCAGGGTTTGAGAGTCTGGATCGACCAGAAAATCGTAGACCTCCTGGCCTTCCTCATCCAGCTCTGCCCGACTCTTCAGGGGGAGTCGCGACCGGGACTCCGGATCTATGTCCGACGGCCAGTCATGCTCATCTGAGGAGACAATCGTTTGCTCCGGAGGGGAACTCTGGGGAGTCCCTTCAGAGCCAGGAGTCTCAGCGCATCCCTGAAGGAGAACGCCGCTCACAAGAAAAACCAGTACCCGATATCCATTGTGCCTCATTACTCAGATCCTCCAAACCGAAAGCGTTGTTGACTCTGTTCACTCTTGCCGCCAGCCTAGCACCCTGCGGAGAGGTTTTCAACGACTCCGAAGGTGCTGGTGTCGGGGCACAAGACCGTGCGCCCTACGAATACTCATCTTGACCTGGCTCAATCAGGTTCGGAATGTGGGAGGCAGCATGGACCCGTCCTCTTCCCAGTGCTAGGATTGAGGGCATCTTTCATTCAGAGTGAATACCTGGCAGGCATCATTACCCAGCTCCGAAAGGGAGGACTCATGAACCAACTGAGACTTTTCACCTGGCCCGTAGTGGGATTATATGCCCTTGCTTTCCTGTCAGGCACAGCCGTAACCGGAGCTCCACTGGACACTGTGAAGCCTGAGAGCGTTGGTATGTCAACCGAACGGCTCAGTAGAATCGCACCCGCCATGCAGCGCTACATCGACGACGGATTCGTCGCGGGCACGGTGACCCTGGTCGCCCGTCGTGGCCAGATTGTACATTTCGAGGCACGCGGATACCGTGACGTGGACAGTAAAGCTCCGATGACGAGAGACAATATCTTCCGTCTGGCTTCGATGACCAAGCCGATCGCATCGGTGGCACTGATGATTCTATGGGAAGAAGGTAGAGTTGGCCTACAAGATCCTGTGGCGAAGTACCTCCCAGAGTTTGAGGACGTTGAGGTCTCAACAACCGGAGACGCCAGCGGCAACACCGGCTCTCTTGAGCCCCCGAAGAGTCCGATGACCGTCCGCCAGCTCCTTTCGCATACCGCCGGCCTTGCCAATTCATACATTGGCAACCGTACATTCTTTGGCGAATACATCCGCAAGCCCCCGCCTACAGATACTCTGGAGAAGTTGGTACAGCGTTTGGCGGAGCTGCCTCTCAACTACCATCCCGGCACGCAATGGCAGTACTCCCTTGCGACGGATGTCGTAGCCCGTCTGGTCGAAGTGATCTCTGGCATGTCCTTTGACGCATTCCTGAGGCAACGGATATTCGAACCGCTTGACATGATGGACACGAGCCATTTCCTCGACCGATCCAAAGCGGGTCGTCTTGCGTCCCGGTATCGGGCCGGTGAGACTGGGCGGATTGTACTCGCAGACCCGGGGTCGACCCAAAGCCCACTCGTGAGTGGGCCCAAGACCCGCTTTCGCGGTGCCACAGGCCTGCTGTCAACAGCGGACGACTACCTGCGTTTCCAGCAAATGATGTTGAACGGTGGCCAATTGGATGGAGTGCAACTCCTTGGTCGCAAGACCGTGGAACTGATGTTCGCCAACCACACGGGCGATATGCCAGTCTGGGTATTTCCAACTGGCGTCGGATTCGGTCTGGGGTACGCAGTACTGCTGGATCGTGGGGCAGCAGCCACCCCGCAGACGGAGGGTACCGTGTCGTGGGGAGGTGCGTTCGGCACCTGGTTTTGGGTCGACAGAAAAGAAGAGCTGATCGGCTTACTCATGTACCAGGTGTCGCCAAATAACCACCTCAGCATCCGGAACGACTTCATTACCCTGGTCTCCCAGGCGATTGTGGATTGATGAGCTAGAGCTTGAAGAAGCCCAAGAAAAACAGGGGTAAACATCTGCTGACGTGTTCTTTCACGCCTGGAACAATGGCGAAAGGACATCGGAAAAGCGAAAAAAATTTGGGAGGATCTCAGAAATGAAGAAAAAAGTATTTTCTGTGCTGATTGTTCTTTTAAGCGGTGCCGTTTTCCTTGGATGCAGCCCAACGACGGGCTCCGAAGAGGCTTCCTCAAGCCCGGTCCCAACCTTCAGGATTCCCGCCCAGCAAGGCATGCCACCTGACATCGATCCGGAGTCCAGGTCGCGTCTTCCATTGAAGCATCGGGAGGATCTGGATGCGGATGGCCAGGACCTTTACGACTTTTTTGTCGACCCAGACTCCAGAACCGAAGGTGTGATGGGGCCCAGAGGCTTCTATCTTTACAGTACGACGGCTGGCCGGCATCTGGCCCTGGCCAATGAATATTTGCGATTCGAGAGCGGCCTGGACGCTCGAACCCGGGAATTAGCCATCTTGCTGGCCGTCCGGGAGATGAACGGTCAATATCAATGGACCTCCCATGAACCCACAGCACTGGAAGTGGGGTTGGAGCCCGAGGTGATTGAGGTGGTGAAATACAATAAAGAGCCCGAGGGTCTCAATGAAAAGGACACGGTGCTGATTCGTTACACACGGGAGCTTTTAAGGGAAACGGAACTCAGCCCTGAGACTTACAGTCAGGCTGTCCAAGCATTTGGTGAGGACCAGCTGGTCACTCTGACCTTCCTGATCGGAAACTACGTGAGAACGTCCCTGACGTTGAAAGCCTTCAATATACAAGTGCCCTCCGATCGAGAACCCCTTCTACCCCTTAGCTCTTTTTAAATATTCACTAGATTAGAGGGGCAGTTGGGGAGCAGTTGGAGCTGGTCTTTTTGCAAAGGGGTCTATAGGGGGGACTGACAATACTGACAGCCCCACAGTCCATATTTCGATGTGTTACCCACTCAACCCGGCTAAAAAACTCCTGAGCTGTCTCTCCTCCTTTTCCTCCGGCTGAAGGAACTCCACAGCCACTAGTTTCTTGGACTCTTCTTTAGCGGCTTCACATCGGGTTACCCAACCTATGAAATTCACGGATTGAGTGGAGGACACATGAATGCTGAGCTGCAGTTGATCTCCTACCGTCAAGGGAAGATCACTCATGACTGACAACCCACCCGCACTGATATTTCGGGTGTTCGACTTCACAAGTTGGTCACTGATTATCTTCGTTTCGGCAGCGTCAAAGATCTTAAACGAGAAGGGGATCGAGGCATTCAGCCTGGCAAATGTCCTTTTATCCACCGTCACGCCTTCATTGCGTATCGAGATTGTTGCAGGCTGGTTTTTCGGACCAGAAATCTTGTCCACTTTTCCGTCCCAACAATAAAGAATCCCCTCTTCAGTAGTGAATTTGACCCGAATTTTTTCTTCTTTTTGAAAAGAGAATCGTGTGGTTGACCTCAAGGACTGTAGCTGACACCCCTGAGAGGAGACCTTCGTAATTTTACAGGGAATCTCCCTGCCTGATTTCACAAACGAGGAAACGACTACATGCTTGCCGACCGCAAGACCTGACCAAGGATCTTTAGTACCGTTCTTACCCATGTGATTACCCTTTTGGGCCGATAAGAGAATGTGCCCATGTTAATAGACTTCTAAGGAGATTGGTTTTCATGGTGGTCTCCCCATGTCCATGCATGCGGACGTTATTGACCCGTATTTCGATTGAGATCCTCTAGTATGCTCTAATACGAAGCACAGGACAAGTGACAAGTTGCAGTTGGTCAGCAGTTTACGGCAATTCTTGGAAAGCCAAGG
Organism: Acidobacteriota bacterium; assembly: GCA_036445815.1. Taxonomy (GTDB): domain Bacteria; phylum Acidobacteriota; class UBA6911; order RPQK01; family JADFOI01; genus JAPYTY01. The sequence continues at coordinate 3,693 of JAZFRU010000058.1, forward strand.
AACCCTGTTCCATCCAGCTGCGCAAGAGGGAACCCCCTCGGAAGTGTCAAGTTTGCATCCCCGTGCTAGTTTGGAAGAGGTAGTGGTCTATTTTTAATAAACACATAGGCCCAACCCTCCCG
>JAZFRU010000059.1:0-5895 GCA_036445815.1 Acidobacteriota bacterium
TCAGGGGGCAGCCGATCAGCCTTCCCCCCTCAACAGCGACAGGATCACCTGGTTCCAGCCTTCAGGTCCGGGTGCCCGGGCGATATGAGCTGAAGGGAGTCGACTTGCCAAAGGCGACTGACTGGAAGGATTAGGTATCACGACCGGGATGTGGACGGCTTCGAGCATATTCAAATCGTTCTCGCTGTCGCCCAGGCCAATCGATTGGATGGCTTCCTCGTGATTGTGTTGATAGAGCTCAAGAAGTTGAGTCACGGCTTGTCCCTTGTTCACGTCACCACCAAGGTGCAGGAATCTCCCCCCTCGAGTGATTCGTAGGCCCAGTCTGTGAGACGCTTCAGCGAATTGGGACGAATGGAACGTTCCCCTCAGAATCCGGAAGGGAAGATCAAACTCCCGCTGGAGCGCAAGCCGAGCCTGACCCTCGGAGAGGCCAGAGATCTCCGCCAGTCTGGATGGAGGCATCTGCGCGAAGCTCTCGACCTCCAGATTGTGTTGATCCGCCAGCTGGGCAAGAGACTCCTGAAGTTGACGGTAGGAGGGAGCATTGGAGATGGTCAGAAAGTGACCGACTTCTCGTGTCTCAAGCGGAATGGAGGAGAAGTAATCCCTGGGAATGAAGATCCCGCCTCCGTTCTCCACAATGAAGGGATCCTGGTTCTCTATGGCTCGGCGGAAAGGAATGATTTCAGCCGCTGTCTTACTGCTCGCGAGGATGAGAGGGACGCGCATTGCCTTGAGCTTGGTCAAGGCCGGACGGGCAGGAAGATGGTCGTAGGTATGGTGGTCCAGAAGTGTTCCATCCAGGTCGGTGATCACGATTCTGAACATGAGAGAATAGTGGCTATCGTGGAATAACAGGAGAAGTTTCGGGATAGGAAAGAGGATCGGAGACTCCGGCTTCATGGAAGCCGCGAAGTCTTAACAGGCAGCTGTCGCAACGACCACAGGAAACCTCCTGGTTCCTGTAGCAGGACCATGTCAGCTGAAAAGGAGCCCCCAATTTCACACCTTCTTCAACAATCTCCTTCTTGCTGAGATGGATGAGAGGGGTCATGATCTTAATAGAGGTGTCGGGTTTTGTGCCCTCCTCTATCGCTAAAGCAAAGGCCTTGAAGAATGACTCACGACAATCCGGATATCCAGAACTATCTTCCTGGACAGCTCCGATGTAAATAGACCGGAATCCCAGAACCTCCGCCCAGCTTGTGGCGATGGAGAGCATGTTGGCATTGCGAAAGGGGACATAGGAAATGGGGATGCCTTTCCGATCAAGTTGTCCTTCGGGTACTTCCAGGGAGGAATCGGTAAGGGCTGAACCACCCATCTCGGTAAGGTGGGTGACATTCGAGACAAGTCGTCGGGAGACCTGGTAATGATCAGCGATCCTGTTGAAAGCTTCCACTTCCCGTCTGGCGGCGAGTTGGCCATAGCCAATATGCAAGAAGGCCAACTGGAAGCCGAGTGAGTGGGCCATGGCAGCGGAAACGCAACTGTCCAAACCTCCGCTCACAAGGCAAATCGCACCACTCATTTCCTGATTCTAGCATTCCTGTAACGACGAAGGGCAGCTTGTCCTTGCTACAATGCGGGGGTATGGGAGGTTCCGAGGGAGAACTGATTGATTTGACTCATCAGTTTTTCAAAGTTTATCCAGACTATCTGTTTTGCAGGGCGCTTGCTTTCAACATCACAACTCTTGTGATGACCCATGAAGATGCCCTTGAAATCCTGACCAAGAAAGCTGGGGCGGCCCAGCAGAATCGTCAACCGATTACAGACAAGCTGGATCAACGCATTATCATGATTGAGGGAGGGCCGGTTCGGATCAAGGATCTCTCGCTACGAGAAAGCATGAGTCAGAAGGATGAGGTGCTTATCGAAATAGCGAATTTTTATCTCAAACATCCGTATGCCCATGGTCGGACCAAGAAGATCCGGTATTTACCTCGCTATCTTCGAACCTTTTTTCTCAGCGTCCTGGTAGGCCACGCCAAGAGTCGGGGGCTGGATCTTGACTACGGCGCCTACTTTGACATGCTGCGGCTGCTATAGGATAGGGGACATTGAAGAAGTCGACCGTGATCATCATCGGATTGCTGCTGTTGATGGGTGTCGCTTCCATGGCGATCATGCGATCTTATGAGTTGGACCTGGTTCACGGAGTCGTATTGAACACCTTGATTCAGAAGGGTCCCAAGGATTTTTCGAGGCAGACGGTACAGGAGACCTTTCGAGCCGCTCGGGCGGCGGCCGAAGGCGAGAATCTGAAACAGGCATATCTGGACGACTTATTTGCTCTTTCACAGCGATTGGAGAAGATCCAGGAATTGAGCAGAGAGGAAATGGACGAAATTCTCGACTCGCTTAACCCCTGACCGGAGCGCTGGTCGAAGACCGGGGTCAGGGGTCAGCCTGGTCGGCTAACATGCTTGGGTGAAGTGTTCCCACTGCCAGACTGAGATTTCCGGAGCCCATTGTCCCGATTGTGGGCCCCACCAGCCTGATCCCGAGAGCAATCCTTCCCCAACGGAGAATTGTGAACCTCATCCGCAGGCGATCTCCCGCTCTCGGCTGGTAACACAGAGCCAGACCAGAACTGCTGATGGGCGTTCCCAGATCAGGCATGACGTGAGCGATCGTGTCGCCTCACCCTTGGCAACGGAGGAGGGTCTCCATCAACCAAGGCGTCCCAGGAAGGCGCCCCACAAGGGTGGGGAGGAGGGTCCTCCTCTATTTGACTATCAATTGTCGGAGCCGCAAAAAAAAACACAGAAGCCGAAGGTGATTCGGTTCACCAAGAAGGGCAGCGCTGCCCCCAAGGTAGCAGAAAGGCCGTTGATTCGTACTCCAGTGAGTTCCCGGCCGCGTGTCCCCCGAACTCAGCTGCCACAGCAGCAGGCATTAACACTGGAGACTCCCCTGGCGCCTCCAGCGACAGCTCCCCCGGTTCCAGAAGATAGAGACGGCTCGGCAGAGATCGGAGTGTCCTACGAAGTGATCTTCTCCCGATTTCTGGCGGGAATGATTGATCTGGTGGTTCCCTTCCTGATCTCTTTTGTTTTTACTGTGTCCGCATCGTATATCTTGAATTTCGAACTTATTTCAACCAGCTCTGTGCGTCTGGGAATGCTGTTCTCACTTTGTTTTTTCTTTCTCAATTCCTTTTTCTTTCTGATCCTGGCAGGCCAGACTCCCGGCATGTATCTAACCGATCTAAAACTGGTTGGAGAGAAATCCGAGGAAGTATCACTTCCAGCACTCGTTCTGAGAGTTTTCCTGTTCCTTCCGGTGGCGGCAACGGTTCTGGGACTGTTCTGGTGCCTGGGTGATCCCTGGTGTAGGTGTGCCCATGACCGAATTTCCAATACACGAATCATTCCTGTCAAACCGCGGCCGGCAGGCTCGCCTTAGTCGGCATTTCGCATGATCCGGGCCGGCGATTCACTGTGTGGAAGTGAGACTTCCTTCAAGAATTTGTCCAACAGGTCCTCCAAATGGGGCCGACACTCGAACGCCACATCCGGGTCGCGCACGAAGGTGCTGACAATGTGAGACATGGCCCATGCCAGGTCTTCTGAGTGGGACGCTTGAAAGACGGAATCATGCAGGAAGTTTAAAGCTTTTTCGAAGTCCCTTTCCCGGCGAAACCGCTGGAGTGGAAAACTCTTGAGCACCAGCTCAAGGATTCTGCCGAAGGTCGGATAGTCCTCTTCATAGGCCATGAGTGGAACCAGGTACTCATGGTCCGGTTCGTGATTGTCTTTGTGGCCACGTAGAAAGTCCTGAAGCCCGGAAGTGTTCGTCCGCGAGACTCTTATCAGCACCTGAAATACGATGAACAAGACTGCTCCCGTGAAGGCCAGAATGATGTGGAGATAGGTGATAGACATGACGAACTGAGGCCTATTCTCTCCGGGAAGAAGCTATCTTCCTTTGGCTGATGACTCGGTGAGCGGCGCAATCTCATAGACTCCGTCGGAATTCGTGCCGGCCAGAAGCCTCCCGGAAGGGCTGAAAGAGAGAGCTGCCACTCTGGAATTGTGGGTCCCCAGCCGGACGATTTCCCACCGATCTCCCCCATCGGTTGTGAAGAAGAGCTGCCCCATGACCAGATCGGCGGCAAAGATCTGATTCTCTGCCCGAGGGTTCGTTTGTATGTCGACAATGTCAATCGGGTGGATTCCTTGAGATCTGGACCACTGTTGGCCGGAGTTGTCGCTGGCGAAAAGGCCGTTCCGGGTCCCACTGAAGAGGCGAGTGCCACTTTTCCCGATCACATTGACGGGGGAACCGGGTAGTCCACCGGACTTGTTGTGCCAGGTTTCTCCGCGATCGCTTGACCGGAAGATGCCGTTGTCGGTTCCCGCCAGGAGTTGATCAGTGGAATGATCATAGAAGATGGCGTGGATTTCACCGGGATTATCGGGGATGACCAGGTGGATGGCCTGGTTGGTGGTCAGGTTTAAATCATAAACACCCTGTGACGTAGCCAGGAACAGAGAGCTCTCGTTTGTGTTGGCGAAGACCATGTCGTGGACCTTCAGCTCAGCCGTGGCCTCGATCTTGTGCCATGGCGGTTGTGACGGAATGCCAGCGAAGACTCCCTTGGGAGTGGCAAGAAAAACCTCCCGGGAAGCCCTGGAGGCCAAGATATGGTCGATTGTGCTCTCGGTGTCTTCCAAGCCCTCATTGGCAGCACTCCAGTTGAGTCCGTGGTCCAGGGAGTAAAAGAAGCCTCCGTATTGACCATCGGAGCTGATATTGGCGTAGTATGTGCCTTCGCGAGTCGGGTCTGAAGCCAAAGCAGCCACCTGTCGATGGATAAAACCTCGATTGGCAGATTGAAATGTCGAACCTCCATCGCTGCTCTTCATGATTCCCGCATCATCCGTGCCCACCAGAATGATCTGGTTATTCCCGGGATGGACGGCAACCGAGTTGACCACGACATCTGAAGTCAGCTTCTGCCAACTGATTCCCCCATCGTGGGATCCGAACAGTCCCAGTGTTGTTCCGGCATATACGGTGTCAGGATCTGAGGGATCAAGATGAAGAGTGCGGGTTCGTCTCGCCTCGGTCGGCAATCCTTTCTTCAGCTTGGTCCACTTCAGGCCACCGTTTCCAGACCTGTAAATCCCTGTGCATGCACTTGCATAAAGGATTTGAGGATCTTCAGGGTTCACCAGGACAGAGAACATGTCGCTGTCAAAGATCATTCCTTCATGAATTGCATTCCACTTCTTCCCCAGGTTCGTGGTCTTCCAACCCAGACGCCAGGTTCCCACATAGAGAGTTTCTGCATCGGTCGGATCAAAGGCCAGGGACTCTGCATTGTAAAGACTGCGATATCCTCGGGTTATGCGATCCCAGGACTGGCCTCCGTCTCTGCTCACGATGACCCCTTCAGAGATTCCCAAAGCGATTGTCTGGGAATCGGAGGGGGCGATGGCAATAGCCCGAATGGCACTTCTAAAACGTCCCAAAGGGACTTCTTCCCATGATTGGCCGGAGTCGCGGCTTCTCCACAGCCACCCCTTGTCGCTATTTAATTCCCAGGTTGCGGCATACAGAGTTCGGGGATCAGAAGGATCGAAGGCCAAATTGTCTACAACGAGGTGTCGTCGATTGATTCCAGGAATCAGTTTGCCCCAGTTTTCCCCCGAGTCTTTGCTCACATAAATCTGACCATCCGAGGTGCCCAGGAAGAACACATCGGGTTCTTGGGGGTGAACCACCAGAGAACGAACGTCGCCGCCAAAGGGGCCCAGGGGCGTCACATCTACCTGGCCCAGGAGTTGAGAACTGAAGGCCACGCTGATCAAACAGGCAAACCAAACAACGACTTGCATGACGGTTTTTATTGTACCTGACATTGGTGTGTTCGTGTGTTCG
>JAZFRU010000060.1:0-3154 GCA_036445815.1 Acidobacteriota bacterium
CAGAAATCCCGTGACCACAGGTCGATGTCGATCCCTGAAAGGGCCTGAAAACTTTGGGCTTTGACTGAAGTGACGTGGTTTTGATTCTGCAGTATTCCTTCCACCATCAAAAAAGGCTCGGTCAGCAAAAGCAATCGATTTTTCTCGAGCAACTTCGGCTGGACCACGATATTGGCAATCCCCGACTCATCTTCCAGGCTCATAAAGAAAAAGCCGCGCGCTGTTTGAGGTCTTTGCCGGGCAATGACTCCTCCCGCCACGCGTACACGTTCACCATCAGGCATGCGAGGCAGTTGTGAGGCGATCCGAACTCCCCTGGCGTTCAGTTGTTGGCGCTGGAGCGCCATGGGATGAGGTCCAATCGTAACTCCAGTGCCGCCGTAATCGGCAAGCAGGCGTTCCTGGGCAGTCATGTCGCGTAAAGGGGATTCGCTCTCTTTCTGGGAGACCTCCAATTCGGCCAGCAACGGCCCCCCCGGACGGCAAATGGCTTCGACTTGCCAGAGAGCTTGCCGTCGTCTCATCCCGAAGCCATTGAGGGCCCCGATCTCCGCCAGAACTTTCATCTCGACTTTTCTTAATCCGGTCCTCAGGCGCAAATCGTTGAGGGAATGGAAGGGTTTTTGGTGACGCTCCTGTTCAATCTTTTTCCCCTTCTTTTCGCGCAGTCCGGACACATACATCAATCCCAGACGAATGGATTCATCTTCAAGGGTACAGAGCCAGTTGGATCGGAGGATGTCGATGGGTTTGATGCGCTGGTTGCGCCGCTGGGCGTCTTTGACGAGTGTGGCGGGATGGTAAAACCCCATGGGCTGATTGTTGAGCAGGGAGGCGTAAAATGCGGCAGGGAAATGAGTCTTGATATAGGCGCTGGCATAGGTCAGCAGTGCAAAGCTGGCCGAGTGGGACTCGGGGAATCCGTAAAGGGCAAACGAGGTGATGTAGCGGATGATTGTCTCTGCGGCCTGTCGGGTGATTCCGGTTTGCTGGAACCCCTGACGAAGCTTGAGCTCGATTTCCTTCATGCGGGCTTCCGATCTTTTGAACCCCAAAGCCCGGCGCAGTTCTTCCGCCTCTCCGCCGGTAAATCCGGCGGCCACCATGGCAATACGCAGCAGTTGTTCCTGAAACAGTGGGACTCCCAAGGTACGTTTCAGGATGGGCTCCAGGGATGGATGAGGGTAGGTGACCGGTTCTTGTCCCGATCGGCGCTTGAGATAAGGATGAACCATCTGTCCCACAATAGGTCCGGGTCGAATGATGGCGATCTCCACGACCAGGTCGTAAAAGCAGCGAGGTTGCAAGCGGGGTAGGGTGGCCATCTGAGCTCGGCTCTCGACCTGGAATACTCCGACCGTGTCGGCTTTTTGCAGCAGAGCATAGACTTCGGGATCATCGGGAGGGAGGTGGGCAAGATCCAGCTGAGAGCCGGAGTGGTGGATCAAATACAGCGAATCCTGCAAGGCTGCCATCATTCCCAAACCCAGTAGATCAACCTTGACGATTCCCAGATCGGCGCAGTCCTCCTTGTCCCATTGCACCACTCGTCGACCTTTCATGGAGGCATTTTCCAGTGGAACCACTGAATCCAGATGACCCTGGGAAATGACCATTCCACCCGTATGCTGTCCCAGGTGACGAGGAAGGTCCTGGATCTCTACCCACAGTTTGAGAAAGTTGTGAATGAGTGAATCTGAAAGATCCAATCCTGCTTCCTTGAATCGGGCGGGGAGTTCTTCGCGAAAGCCTTCCACTGTCCAGGAGTTCATGAGGCGAGAAAGGCGGTCGAGTATTTCGGCAGGCAGGGCCAAAATTTTACCTACTTCGCGAACGGCACTGCGGCCCCGGTAGGTGATAACGGTGGCGGTCATGGCGGCACCTTGTTGGCCGTAACGATCGTAAACGTATTGAAGAACGCGTTCGCGGCGGCTACCGCTGGGGAGATCCAGGTCAATATCCGGCCATTCTTCGCGTTCTTCCGAGAGGAAACGTTCAAACAACAAGTCCATGCCCACTGGATCCACGGCAGTGATACCCAGGCTGTAACAGACGGCGCTGTTAGCGGCTGATCCGCGGCCCTGTACAAGGATGTCTTGTTCTCGGCAGAAGCGTACGATGTCCCAGACGATTAAAAAATAGCCGGCCAGATTGAGTTTTCCGATCAGGGCCAACTCCCGTTCAATCTGCTTCCGGGCACGCCTGGAGTAAGGCCGGTAATGCCTGCGTGCGCCTTCGTCAACAAGCTTGCACAGATAACCGATCATGCTTCCTCCACCCGGGACCGGATATTCGGGAAAGCGATATCCCAGGTCTTCCAGGGTGAAGTTGACTCGTTGAGAAAGTTGCTCGGTGTGACCCAAAGCTTCGGGTAAATCCCGAAAGAGTCGTTCCATCTCTCGAGCAGCTTTTAAATGACACTCTGCGTTGGAGTTCAATAATCTGCCCGCCTTTTCAAGAGTGGTCTTGTGACGTATCGAGGTGAGACCATCCAGCAGGGGGCGGCCGCCGGGTTTGGCATAACGGACTCCATTGCTGGCCATAAGGGGGAGGTCAAGGCGTTGGCCCAGTTCGATCAAAGCCTGGTTGGCGGCCTCCTGGTGCCGGTCGAAATGGCGTTGGAGTTCTATATAGACTCCGTCGGGACCGTAAATGTCATGAAGTCTCTGGAGGCACAGAAGGGCGCCCTGAAGATTGCTTTTTTCCAGGGCGGACCGAAGTGGGCCCTGAGCGTCTCCGGTCAAACAGATGAGCCCGGAAGCGAATTCTTCCAACTCATCCAGATGGACGGTTCCTTTTCCCTTCTCGGAGCGCAGCTTCATGCGGGTGATCAACCGGCAGAGGTTTTGGTAACCGGTCCGATTTTCAACCAGCAAAGGGAGTTGAGAGGTGAACTGAGAAGAGTCACCCTGGAGAGTGATCTTCGCTCCCACAATGGGGCGAAGGCCTGCCTGACGGCAAGCCTTGTAAAATCGTGGTGCTCCGTAGACCCCGTCGCGATCCAGCAAGGCCAAGGCGGGATAATCCAGGCGGGCCGCCTCTTGAGCAAGTTCTTCGGGGAGTGAAGAAGCTTCTAAAAAGCTGAAAGCGCTCGAGGCATGAAGTTCGATGTAGCTCATAATGTTCTGACCGGCCGCTGGTCTTTGACCAGCAC
>JAZFRU010000061.1:0-3262 GCA_036445815.1 Acidobacteriota bacterium
GTCAATGACCAGTCGTAGTACCAGCTGCGTCGTTCATCCGATGTCCGGCGTCGTTGCCACGCCTGCTGGTGAGAACTGTAACGAAGGACCACCCACAGGGCGGGCAAGGTACTCACCAGAAGGGCCAGGGGCAGCCACAGACCGAATGGAATCAAGACCGCCGCCATGGCCACCAGCGTGATGGTGTTCTGCAGCAGCTTACCGGTATTTTCCAGCAGCGCCAGAGGTCGATGCCGGGCATCGTCGCGGGCTCGATGCAGGTGATCGTAATATTCCGGCGATTCATAAAAAGCCAGATCAACGGCGGCCGATTTGTCATGGATGAGGTTGCTGATGCGTTCCTTGACCAGTTCCGACTGGGCCGCACGAATCCAGGTCGCCGTGCTGCTGAGAAGCTCGTTGGTCAGCGTGACGCCGGCAATCAATCCCACCAGAATCAAGGTGGGACGGGTGCTTTCCCAGCTGCCGCCGGCCGCCACGGCCTCCACCAGGCCGTCCACGAACCACCGGGTCAGGTAGACCAGGACAACGGGCAATAACCCCTGCAGTCCCAGCAGCAGGGACCAGGCCAGGGTCCAGTAACGGGTTGCCTCCCACACCAGGACTATGGCCCGCGGCAGATAGGGGAGTTGGTCCCGCAGCGCCTGGATCCGAGTTGCGATATTGGGGATGTTGTCGGTCATGAACTAACCCTTATTCCGAGGGTCGGGAAGCGGGAAAGAAAGCTTCATCCCGGCCAAACCGTCTGGCAAGCGGTTGCTCCCGGGATTCGGCGTGAGGGGACTGGGCTGATTTCACTTGTTATCTTCTGGGCTGTTGAGCCGGCCTCGGGGCCGCTTGGTGAGGCAGAAAAAACGATCTCCAGACAACCTTCGACTCCGTGGCGTGTTTCAAAATCCGCTTGAATTCGAGTATAGCATCCCACGCTGATCGATCAGCCTCACCCGGCCTGATGCATGAGAGGAGATGGAGCGTTTTCTCCCCGATGATCCTGGGAATATTCCATCCGCTGCCTCTCTGAATTTGAAGATCCGACGTCAATGTCCCGAGGGTAGGAAAAGGATTCCTGTCGAGGCTCGGACGCAGGAGGCTTTTCTGGGAGGAAAATCGTTCAGAAATGGGCTGTCAAGCTGCGTTGACAGGGCGGCTCTCTTTTTCTCTTGAATGGGGGCTTTCCGACCGAGTTCCTTCATAAATGTTATAATGGTAATTAGTTGAACCGTAGATACTTAGCATTGTTCTCCCCAGGGTGTTAGGAAAATGGCGCTTTTGGCACGATCTTTGCATCTTTCAAGGACATGGAGCCCCAGGGGTGAGGAGATTATTAATTTGTTTAAAGTTCAGGAAGAGACGAGGAAGCCAGGAGTGAGCCCGATGAGTCTGGACACCGGCTGTTTGATCCCGGATCGTGAGGTGATCACACGCCGGATCGAAGGGCAAATGGTCTTCGTTCCCGTCAAGAGCGGATCGGTCGATCTGGATTTTCTCTACTCCTCGAACGAAACGGGTGCGATGATCTGGGAATGGATCGACGGTCTGAAAAATGTCGACCAGATCGTGGACGCCGTTTCCAGGGAATTCGAGGTGTCTCCCGGGCAGGCGGCCAGGGACGTTGTCGAATTCGTTTCCGCTTTGACTGAGGCGGGTCTGGTAAGCCCACGTGAGGGCCTGAAGTAATGGAGCTTCGACCACAAAGTTACGGAGATTTCAGCCTGGAACTCCACCAAAAGGTGGGGGCAGAGCGAACTCCCGTGAGTGGGACGATTGAGGTGACCCACCGCTGTCCTTTGACCTGCGCTCACTGCTACAACAATCTGCCGATGGCGGATGGAGAGGCGCGGTCGACCGAACTGAGCTTCCAGGAATACTGCCAAATCCTGGATGAAATCACTGAGGCCGGCTGCCTCTGGCTTCTTTTCACCGGTGGCGAGATTTTTGCGCGGAAGGATTTCCTGGATATCTATACCTACGCCAAACAGAAGGGACTTCTGATTACCCTGTTTACCAACGGGACGATGATCACGCCTGAAATTGCAGATTACCTGACCCAGTGGCGTCCTTTCTCGATAGAGATCACGCTGTATGGGCGAACCCGGGAAACGTACGAGAGATTGACCCGCATTCCCGGTTCCCATGAACGCTGTATGCGTGGGATTCGTCTTTTAACGGAGCGCAACTTGCCTCTGAAACTCAAGACCGTGGCGGTATCGATCAACAAGCATGAAATCTGGGACATGAAGCAGTTCGCGATGGAAGAGTCGGGGCGAGACTTCAAGTTTGACGCCATGATGAATCCCCGAATTGACTGTTCCCAGAGTCCCCTGGCCACACGGCTCAAACCGGAAGAGGTGGTGGCCCTGGATCTGCAGGATCCCGAGCGGACATCGGGATGGACCAAGCTCACCCAGGAGTCGGTTTCTCGAACTCACCTCTGGGCCGAAAGTGACGAGGTTTACCAGTGCGGGGGCGGAATCCAGTCCTTTTCCATCGATCCCTACGGGCAGATGAGAATCTGCGTCATTTCCCAGCAGGACGGCTACGATCTGCGCCGGGGAAGCTTTCGCGAAGGTTGGGAAAACTTCCTGTTTCAGGTGCGGAGCAAAAAGAGTACCCGGGTGACCAAGTGCGTCGCCTGCGGGCTCAAGGAGATGTGCGGGATGTGCCCGGCCATGGGCGAACTGGAAAACCAGGATCCGGAGGCACCGGTGGACTTCTTTTGCCACGTGGCTCATCTCAGGGCCCAGGCCATGGGTCTGACGGTACCCCCTCACGGCGACTGTGAATATTGCCAGGACGGGGAGCGCCATCAGGATCTACGGCGGTCATTAGACGCCTTGGAGGACGGCAGCGCCGCCCGAGAGTTGATGGCGCTCAGAAATGAAAAATCTCTCTATCTTCCCATTGTCACCGAGGGAGCGGCTCCTGCCGGTGCCAGCTGTGGCAGCGGGTGTGTGTCGTGCAGTTGATCCGGTTTGAACCGCAACCGTGCGGATGAAGCTTTAAGGAGCGATGATGAATCAAAAACGATCCGAAAAACCGCGGAAGAGGGCCTATCTGAAACCTGAACTGGTTCAAGTTTCACTGCGGCCGGAGGAGGCCGTGCTGGGAAACTGCAAAAGTTCCGGTACCAGCGGACCCGCCCAGGCGGGCGACTGCACCTTTCCTTCCCACTGTCACTCGGTAGGGTCTTAGCTTTCTCCAGGGACTCGAATTCCGCGAAGTTTTGTCATGAACAAGGCAAGTCAAATCTGTCTGGAGGTTG
>JAZFRU010000062.1:0-3849 GCA_036445815.1 Acidobacteriota bacterium
GTGAGGCCGCCTCCCCGGCTTTTCCCTGTCCCTGTAAAGTGGGATAATCCAGTTCACGGAGTCAGCGCTTGGACACGAAAATCATCACCCTCACCACGGATTTTGGTGAAGGGCACTACGCAGGGGCCATGAAGGGAGTCATTCTGGATGTTTGCCCGGATGTCTCCATCGTCGACATCACTCACGACGTGGCCTCACACGACATTCTGGAGGGGGCCTTCCGCCTTCTTTGTTCTTATCCCTATTTTCCCGCGGGAACCGTCCATCTGGCGGTCGTTGATCCCGGAGTGGGCTCTGACCGCCGGAGCATCATCGTGGTGACGGACCGGTACTCATTCGTGGGGCCCGACAACGGGATCTTCTCCTTCATCTACCATCGGGAAACGGTCAAGAAAGTAGTTGCCATCGAGTCGACAGAGTACTGCCGCCACCCCGTCTCTCCCACCTTTCACGGCCGCGATGTGTTTGCTCCAGTGGCCGCCTGGCTGGTACGGGGAACCGAACTGAAGAAGTTCGGACCGGAAATTAAAGACTATGTGGATTCCGCCACCCTTCCGGTTGAAAAGACGACCGCCAACCGTCTCGAAGGGGAGGTGGCCTATGTCGACAAATTCGGTAACATCATCACCAGCATCACCCCGGAAGACGTGTCTACTTATTTGAATCGATGTGGTTCTCCCCGATTCGTGGTCAATGGGCAACAGATTGACCATCACCACCGCTGTTATGCCGAAGCTCAGCCGGAGGAGATTTTCTCCCTGGTGGGCAGCAGTGGCTACTATGAGATCGCAGTTCACGGCCAGCGGGCGGCCGACCGATTAAAGGTGAAGCGAGGTCATAAGATTCAACTGGAACTGGATTGACCGGAAGCGGCCTGAGGTCTTCCAATCAGAATTACCTCGAACGATAAATCGGCGATACCCGTCGGATTCTCTGGACCGTCCCGGGCAGAACATCCAAAACGTAATCGATGTCCCCGTCGTTGCTCATGCGGCTCAGGCTGAAGCGGATGGCAGACTTGTGAAGACTCCGATCGCCCCCCAGAGCCGTCAACACATGAGAAGGCTCGATCATTCCGGAGGAACAGGCAGACCCGGTAGAAACGGCGACACCTTGAAAATCGAGGGCGATGAGCAGGGCCTCTCCTTCGATTCCCCGAAAGCTGATGTTGCTGAGATGAGGGACCCGGTCGGTTGTGGAGCCATTGACACAGGTATCGGCGATGCCCTCGATAACCCCCTTTTCCAGCCGGTCGCGAAGTCGTCCCACTCGACAAGTAAAGTCCGCCAATGACGCCTTGGCCACCTCACAGGTCTTTCCCAACCCCACGATGCCTGGAACATTCAAGGTCCCGGCACGGCGGCTCCGTTCGTGCGCCCCCCCATGAAGGAGCGGGAACATGGCAACATCCCCCCGCAGGTAGAGGGCCCCTACTCCCTTGGGACCGTGAAACTTATGGGCCGAAAGCGACAGCAGATCCACCCCCAGTTCTCCAACATCGAGATCGATTTTTCCCACCGTCTGGACGGCATCCGTATGCAGGAGAACGCCTCGTTCTCTGGCCAGCATGGCCATCTTTTTCATGGGTTCGATGACCCCGATTTCGTTATTGGCATGCATCACCGATATCAACACGGTGTCCTCGGTGATCTCCTCTCCCAAACGATCCAGCGAAAGGTGCCCCTGACGGTCGACCGGAAGATAGCTCACTCGAAATCCTTCTTCTTCCAATTGCCGGCAGGTATGCAAAATGGCGGAATGCTCGATGGTCGTGGTGATAATGTGCCGCCCCTTGGAACGAAGAGCCATGGCGACTCCACGGAGGGCCGTGTTATCGGACTCGGTGCCACCACTGGTAAAGACGATTTCACCGATCTCGGCCCCGATCAAGTCGGCTACCTGGGCTCGGGCATTCTCGACGGCTGAACGCGCCTTCTGTCCCAGGGTATGGATTGAGGAAGCGTTCCCGTAGTCCTCAAGATAAAAGGGAATCATGGCCTCAAAGACGGCCGGGTCGATCAGAGTCGTGGCGTTGTTGTCCAGATAAACTTGCCGCACGCTGGCTCAATTATACCATTGGAAAAGCTGAGTCCACAACTTTTCAGAGCCTTCCCGACCTGCCCACCTTGACACCGCTCGAACTCGATCTTAAATAACTAGTAGGCGCCGTTAACGATCTCAATAAATGGTTTGGGGTCAACAGGTTAAATAAACTATGCCAATGGGATTGTGGCACCAGCGCAGTCTCGTAGACACGTATAGAGGAGATGAAAACAATGAAACTAGTCAGATACAATCCAATGTTAGAGTGGCGTGGGATGGACTCCTTGATGGATCGTTTTTTCAACGATAATTTCAGTGAAGTCGAGAGCCAAAAAAACAGTGTGCTGACTCCGGCCGCGGATGTGACCGAAACCGAAAACGAGCTTGTGTTCACCACCGAACTGCCTGGATTTGAAAAAGGCGAAGTCGGCATCGCGGTTCACGATGGTCGTTTAACCATCACTGCTGAGAGAAAGTACGAGGAACCCAAGGAGGCCAGACAGCATCAAATTGAACGCTGGTACGGAAAATTCCATCGCAGCTTTCTTCTGCCCAAGTCGGCGGATCCCGAGAAGATTTCGGCCAAACTCAAGAAAGGTGTCTTGACAGTCAGCGTCCCCAAGAAAGAGGAAGCCAAACCTCGGCAGATCCCCGTCACGGTCAATTGACTCCCTTTGTTGTTGTTCCGGGAGCCCCCCGGGACTTGATCATGAATCGAGGGTGGAAGTTTTCACTTCCACCCTTTTTTTTGCCCGGTCATGGCCCTGCATCACGCTTCGGCAATAACATCGATCTCCACGCCCACCCCCTTGGGCAGCTGAGCCGCCTCGATGGTAGTACGGGCCGGGGGAACCGGACCGGAAAAGTAGGAGGCATAAACCTCGTTCATGGCAACGAAGTCGCCCAGGTTGGTCAGGTACACCGTGCACTTGAGCGCCTTGTCCAGCGAGGATCCAGCCGCCTGCAACAGGACCTGGATATTATCCAGAACCTGCCGGACCTGCTCCCGAATCGAACCCTCGACCACTTCACCGGTGTCGGGACTCAGGGGAATCTGACCCGATACAAAGACCAGGCCGTTGGCCCGGATGGCAGGGGAATAGGGTCCCAGCGGAACCGCTGCACTCTCTACATCAATACGTTCCTTCATCGTAAGTCTCCTTCCGACGGCAAGAATACAGAAAATACCAGACGGAAAACAGAATAGAAACCAGTCCGCAGCCATTCCCCAGGGCCTGGCACCTGACTTCTTAATTCTGTATTCTGTCGTCTTCTGCTAGAATATTTTCTTCTTTGAGCTGCCGGGGTAGCTCAGTCGGTAGAGCAGCGGACTGAAAATCCGCGTGTCGGCAGTTCGATTCTGCCCCCCGGCACCCTTTCTTCATGGCGCATCAATGAATTTCTCACTGACAATCCGCATGTCGGCAGTTCGATGCTTCCCTTCGCTCAGATGAAGGCGGCTGCCCCCCGGCACCCTTTCTCTATTTCCTATCAATGAGTTCGGGGTGTTACCGAGAACCGTCATCAGCACTGCCTTCTCCATGTTTCCGTTTTGTTTCCTATTTCAAGCGGTTTGCTTTGCTCTACAACCTTCCAACACTCTGAATGTATCCCGTCAGCGAAAGTGGGACAGATAGGGACCGAGAGTTAAGAGACAGTTAAAAGGTCTGAGGGGGTGGGATCCCACCCCCTCAAAGGGCTGTCCTTGACAGTCCATCAGAGCCAGTCGATGCTGGTCATGGCACAACCCGAAAGGAGAAAGCTATGACTACAGACATCGTCAAACAGATTCGTAAGGCCACCCGT
>JAZFRU010000063.1:0-6227 GCA_036445815.1 Acidobacteriota bacterium
CCTCGACTGCCATCGTCGAGGGAATGCAGGACAGTGACACTTACGCAGAGGAATATGAGTTGTATCAACAAGCCGAGGCGGAAACGGATATCGCCACGAAGCAGGCGTTGTTGATCCGGTTCGTCGAGACCTATCAAGCGTCGGTATTAGATCCCAACATTGCTTATCTGTATACGCTTTCCTATGCCCCGGCTCGGGAGAGGCAACAGTGGCAACAATTGGCCGACCTGGCGGAGACTTTTTTACGCCTCCGTCCTGATGATTCCGCCGCTATTCAGGCTGCCACAGAGGCCTATCAGAACCTCGGTAACAGCCGTAAGCTGGTCGATTTCGGCGCCAAATTGTATGCCGATTCACCCAATGCCAACACCGCCTATTTCGTAGCCAAGGCCTATCAGTCCCTCAACGACCAGGAGAAGTTCCGTAAATGGAGTCAACGCACCGTTCAGCACGATCCCAACAATCTTCCGGTGCTGGTCGAACTATCCAATTCGTACTGGAGTGCCAATGATTTCCCCAATACGGATCTCTATGCGAAAAAGGCACTCCAGGCGGCGGACAAGGCCCGAAAGCCCGAGAGCCAGAGCGAGCAGGAATGGAACTCCCAGGTGAACCGGGCTCGCGGCTATTGCTACCGGGCCATTGCCGAAACCGCATACGTGGACAAGAATACAAAGAAGGCCCAAAAGGACTTCGAAACCTCGCTCCGCTACGATGACCACAACGACTTCACCTACTATCGGCTGGGATTGATCTACTGGGGAACCAGAAAAACGGAAGAGGCCATCGACGCCCTGGCCAAGGCCGTCGCCCTGAATGGGACCAATGTCATGAAGGCCAAATACGAGCTGGACCGGCTCTATGTGTCGCTTTACGGCAACACCGAAGGTCTTCGCACCCTTGTGTATCAGGCTCGGACCAAATTGGGCATCCGCTAACCGCGCTTTTTTTCCAGTACCACAAACGTCTGCATGTGTAGGTAGGGCATAAGGCAACGGATCGTCTGGCACTCGAGACCGCTGTCCCGAACCAGATCACTCAGTTGCTGCGGAGTCATCAACTGGACCCGTCCGGGCGTACTGTTGAAGAAGCGGGCCACGCCATGCAAGGCCGTGAAATGATAGACGCTGATGATCACATGACGGCGACTCACTCGGGCCAACTCCCGAATGATGGCCAGTCGTTCCTCGGTGCTGAACCGGAGGTGAAGTAAGCGAATGCAGACCACCCCGTCAAAGGAGCTGTCGGCAAAAGGCAGTTGAAAAACCGTGGAGCACGCCCCCTGCTCCCGGTCACCTCCGAGTTGGTGCCCAACCGCCAGCGCCACCATCTCCGGATCCAGATCAATTCCGAAAGCCTTGATACCCAGACGGGCAAACAAAGGAGCAAACCTGCCATAGCCGCAGGGAACGTCCAGAATCGAGCCCCCCTCCAACCCGCACTTCGTCAACAGCCCTTCGACAAGGCTCTGCTCCCGCCAGTTGACACAGACCTGATCGAAACTCCTGGTCGCTTCTTGTCTCATCGAATTGCTCTAACCCACCACTGATGGTACCGAGAATGTGCAGGGTCGGATGGGTGAGGAACTGGACGGTCCTCACCCCCGCGAAGTGCCTGGCCCAGGGCAATGGGCCAGGTCTCGTCACTCAAGAATGTTCCTGGCTCTGTCTAGCCCGCCTTTCTCACACCCCCTCACTGCATCGGCGCTCGCCTTCATCTGAGCGAAGCGAAGAATGATCCACCCTGACTGTGTTGCACTCCTTCGGCCTCCTCAACGTACCGTACAGTACGTTTGCGGGGGCCTCAGTCGTTCGCCTTGTCAGGCCGGCCCTTCCGCCGCTTCGTGACGAGAAGGTGTGAGAAATGCGGGCACCTAGTTAGCGCCGGATCCGTCGTTTTCGTAGACGACCTGGCCGGCCAGTCCGGTCATGGCGATGCTAATACCGCCTCGAATCTCGTCAATCGGCAAGGTGAAGAAATCCTTCTCCAGGACCACCCAATCGGCGAACTTACCCACCTCCAGAGTTCCCAGTGTGTCCTCGGCCATGACGTATTCTGAGGCCCAGGTGGTCTCCATTTTCAAGGCCGTCACACGGTCGATGGCTTCATCCGCAAGCAGAGGCTGCAGATCGGTTCCACCCCGCCCGTCGGCCGGGATCAACCGGGTCACCAGCTCGTAGATGACCAGCCAGGGATCCAAACGGGGTGCCTCGAAGGTGACCCGAATTCCCTCGTTCATCCAGGTCTTGATGGGCATGGTGAACTTCTTTTCGATCAGCACGTTACCGTAATCCTTGACGTTCTCCATCACGTCGCCCAGATGGTCGGTTCGGACATTGAGCATGATTCCGTACTTCTTGATGCCTTCCATCACGTCCGGGACCACTCCCAACAAGCCGTTATGCTCCAGCGTTAACCGTAGCTTACGAATGTCCTCCACCGATAGGTTGGCCTCTTCCCTCGCCTCTTCCAGCATCTGCAGGTAGAGTCGTCCGCCATGGCTGGAGGTGGAATGGACCTGGGCCGCACGCCATCCGTTGACGATTCCAGCCTTGACCGACTCCCAGGGCTTGCTGCCGGGTGAGGGACAACGTTCACGCATTTTGATCTCCGGGGGAGCCGGCACGTCAGGCCCCAAACACACCTCGTTGTAGATCGAATCCCAGACTTCATTGGTCATCCCATTGAGCCACAGCATTTCGTGACCGCTGGAATGAGTCGTCCAGGGGGCACCCATTCCTCGGTAGAAGTCCTGGATCGATTTGATATTGAGAAAATTCCCTCGCTGAGATTCGATGTAATAGGCCAGGCGATGCCCCATCTTGCCCTCACGATTGAGTTGATGAAAGGCAGCTATCACCCGCGGAAACAGGATTCTGGTGGCCACGGTCGTATAGCCGGCGGCCAGGATGTCGTCTCCGTGCATACGCAAAGCATCGGCCAGATCCTCCAGAGGCTTATCCTTCCACCAGAATTCAAAGGTCAGGCCCTCCAGTTCCGGAACTGCCACGTAACCGTTCTCCGAGGAGCCAAAGGGATTTTCCAAGTCCGCATGGTCGGCCCAGTCAGGAAACTCCTTTTTGAAGGCCTCCATGGCCGTCGTGTTGAACACCCCCTGAAGACCGGTTTTGACCAGGACTGGATAACCTTCGGTGCCGGGATCCAGCTGCCTCCGATTGATGTTTCCCAGATAAAGCCACGAATAGGTGGTGCCGCGCCGGTTCTCGTCCCCTTCCTGGAGGCTGACGGTGATCCACTGCCCCTTTTCCAGGTTCTGAACTGCAATGGCGTTAACGACCGTATCTCTGAGCTTCTTGGCAGTCGCCTCGGCGCTGGTCTCCGCCTTGACGGTCAACTTGACACTGGGGTCGACCAACCCGAACTCGGGACCATATCTCCTGGCAGCCGTGCCGAAAAGATGGTAGTGAGGCTGGATCAGACCAGGAAGAACCGTTTTATTTCCCACATCAATGGTCTTTGTGTCCGGTCCGGCCAGAGCCCGCATTTCAGCATCGGTCCCCAGGGCCATGATGTGTTTGCCCTTGACGGCCATCGCCTGGTAGATACTGCCCGGCGTGTTGGGAACAATGGTCCGATCATCCATGCTGACGACCTTCCCATTCACCAGAATTAGATCCGCATAGCCCTGGCTCGCCACCAGAGGGGGCAGCGTTTGCCCGTAGGCCGAGACGGTAAGAAGCACCACAACCGAAGTGACCCCAAGAAATCGATAAATCGAATACATGTTCCCCTCCCCAAATTTCAGTCAAGAAAAAGGTTTTAGTAAGTTCAGAAGCAATCGGTATAAAGCACTCTAGAACCCAGACCAGAAGAAGTCAAGATATGGGCTCAGCGCCGAAAACCGTACTCGAGAGCGAAGAACTGCGGCTTCAAATCCGCCAGGGGCGCCCGAAGATCCGTCAACTCCCCTTCAGGTCCATGAACCTCCAGGCGAGTCAGGTCGGCTATCGTCAAAGCTTCCTCCAGCAGAGACCCGACATTCTCCAGATGAGCCAGAACGGCCTTGGCTCCTTCATAGCCCTCGCGGCAATGGACCTGATCACCATCAAAACTGAAGCCGTAGTAAAGGCACTGGGGCTCGCTGCGGGTCTGCTCGACAAACCGCTCACACAAAGATCTGAACCGCTCCAGTTGCCCCTCGTGAACCTTGAAATAGGGAACGATGGTACAACAGGTATCTTGGGTAGCCATTTTCTCCTCCTCTTCGTCTTCACCAGGCATCACTCTTCGACCCTGGACTGCAGCGGCAATGCCCTGCCACCTCAACCCGGTTTCTGTATTGTAGTGGACGACGATTGAACCTGCTGGAGTAATTGAGCCGGAATGACTCATTCCTGGTTCAAGTCCCGGCCTCCCATCTTCATCACGAGCACATCAAAGCCTCCTTGATGTGCCGAACCAACACTCCGACGGCTTGACAGGATAATATCGTATACTGATATTATCATATCATGATCGTACACTCTCTCCTCCGCCATCGGCGTCGTCTGGACTGGTCTCAACAACGACTGGCCGAACGCTCAGGACTCTCCCGGGCCGAAATAAGCGCCATCGAAACGGGGCGGGTTGTCCCATCAACGGCCGCTGCTCTTTCCCTGGCCCGCGCCTTCAATTGTTCCGTCGAAACGCTCTTCAGCCTCAGGAGAATTCCCTCCCAGACGGCCCAATGGGCCTGGAAACCCTCTCAGCACCAAGGTCGATTCTGGCAAGCAAGGGTGCGAGGCAAGACCCTGTTCTTCCCTTGTGAGCGAACCCTGGCAGGCACCCTCGGTCACGACGGGATCTTCCAGGACGGTCAGGTGGAATGGACCCGTCCTGGTGATCCCGAGCAAACCCTCGTTATTGCCGGGTGCGATCCGGCCGTCGGACTTCTGGCGGCCCGGGTCCAGGCCCTGAGCGGATTTCGTGTTCTCCCCCTCACCCGCTCTTCTCGCCGGGCGGTGGAACTCCTGGGGCAGGGCCTGGTCCACGCTGCCGGCCTACACTTCTCCCACGGTCTGGCCCAAAATGAAAACTCGGCCACAGCTCAAAGCCTGTTGAAAGAGGAGTTCCGTCTGCTGCGACTGGCCAGGTGGGAGGAAGGTGTGGCCCTGGCTCCCTCCCTCAAGACAGGATCCATTCGAACCGTCCTGGCTTCGAATCTCCGCTGGGTGGGACGAGAAGAAGGTTCGGGCTCCCGGCAATGCCTCGATCAGATCCTGGGGCGCCGCCGCAAACCCAGGGGTTATCATCATCAGGCTCCAACCCACCACGGGGTCACGGAAACCATTCGCAGCGGTTGGGCCCAGGCCGGTGTCTGCCTACGGCTGACCGCCGAGGAACAGGGCCTGCACTTCCTCAAGGTTCGAGAAGAAAACTACGATTACTGTTTTCCAGCTGCAGCCGAATCAGAACCGGCCATTCAAACCCTTCTGTCAGCCGTTCGTTCCAGCGACTATCGGAAGGATCTCGATCACCTCCCTGGCTACCAGACCAGCGATTCCGGTGATCTGAAATGAGAAATCCAGAAAAATGTCCCCTTCTCACACCATGACCAGGCCAGCCATGATCTGGTCTCTCATGCTCGGACTCATCTTCAGTGGATCGGCCTGCCGCCCCCGATCCCTGGAGACTCACCCACCGGAACTGCTGGTCTTCGCAGCCACAAGCCTGAGTGATGTTCTGGGCGAGATCGGAGGCGTCTTCCAAAGCCGCGTCGAAGTTGATCTCATCTTCAACTTTAATGGGTCCAACGTCCTTGCTCACCAGATCCTCGCCTCCCCAAAGGCGGATGTCTTCGTCAGCGCTGATGAAGACTGGATGAACGTCGTTCAGCAAGCCGATCGGGTCGAGGCAGGGACGCGCCGGTCTCTGCTTTCCAACCAACTGGCGATCATTGGCCATGCCGGCTCGTCTAGAGAGATCCGTCTCGCCACCGATCTTTGCCGACTCGATTTCCGCCTGCTGGCTTTGGGCGATCCGGAAGCGGTCCCAGCGGGCCGCTACGCCAAACAGTGGCTCCAGATCTGGGCCTGTCAGGATCGGGGTTTATGGGAAACCGTGGCCGGTCGGATCTCACCGGCACCCAATGTCCGGGCCGTAATAGGACAGGTTGAAGCAGCCGATGAAATCCTGGGAATCGTTTACCAAACCGACTTCGCTGCGGCCCGTGATCGAGTGCAGCTGCTTTACAGTGTTCCGTCCGATGATGGGCCTCCTATTCGTTA
>JAZFRU010000064.1:0-15215 GCA_036445815.1 Acidobacteriota bacterium
GTGCTGCCACAGGTGGTACAGATATGACAGTTGCCGTTTCGCTGCATGAGATTTCCACAAACCAAACACGTGTGCGCTACCCGACTGCTTTCCTGCAGCAACCGCTCGGTGGCAGAACTGGTCTTCCGATTCTGGGATTGATCCGTGAAACTTACCTGCACTCCATCCTGCAGGCTGCCGTTGGGTTTGACATTATGAATTCCGAGAGCCTCCTGGACCTCGGGACTCAAGAAGCGGGTCGCCAAATACCGGACAATATAATCAGGCACGGAAGTTGCGAAGGGAATCTGTTCGTTGTCCGTGAATCCTGCTGGCTCGAAGCTCATGTGGGAGAACATCCGTACATAGTCCTCCAGCGGAACCCCTCGCTGCAGGCCCATGGAGATGGCCACGGCCCAAGCCATGGCCAATCCCTGCAGGGTAGATCCTTGCTTGGTGAAATTGACAAAGATTTCTCCTAATTGATTATCCTCCGGATACAATCCCATCGTCAGAAAACCCTTGAACCCCTTGATCTTGAATTCATGCTGAAGGGCGGGATGATCCTTGGGCATATTCCGCCGATGAGGTCCGATGGCCGGGGGGGCCGCTGGAGCCTTATTGGTCAAAGGCTGGACCATCTTACATCCATCACGATAGATGGATACGGATTTCAAACCGTTCCTCCACCCCTGTATGTAGGCTTCCTTGATCTCTTCAACGGTGGCTTCGTTGGGAAGATTGATGGTCTTGGAGATCGCTCCAGAAAGGAAGGGTTGAACCTCCCCACACATCTTTATATGACCCAATGCCTCAATGGAACGAGTTCCATTGGCCACCCGATCGGCACAGTCAAACACGGGCAGATGTTCATCTTTGAACCGCGGTGCGCCCTCGATGGTCTCCTTTGTTTCAAGGTGTTTCAAGATGTCGCGGATTTCATCCTTGTCGTATCCGAGTTTCTCGAGCGCTCGAGGAACCGTGAGGTTGACTATCTTCAGGGTGCCGCCGCCGACCAGCTTCTTGGTCTTTATGAGAGAGAAATCCGGCTCGATACCGGTGGTATCGCAGTCCATCATAAAAGCAATGGTTCCGGTAGGTGCCAACAGCGTTACTTGAGCATTGCGATACCCGTGAGTGGAACCCTCAACAATGGCCTGGTCCCACACCTCCATTGCTGCGTGCAGCAGTTCCATCGGAACCAGGGCCGAATCGATTTCCGACAGAGCCTCCCGATGCTTGTGGATAATGCGCATGGTGGGTATACGATTCTTCTCGAAACCTTCAAAGGGCCCCATCCTCGCTGCCAACTCGGCACTCGTCAAATAGGCCTGGCCCGTCATCAAGGCTGTAATCACGGAGGCCAGCGAACGAGCCCGCTCACTGTCATAGGGAAGACCGGAAGCCATCAAAAGCGCGCCCAGATTAGCGTATCCCAACCCCAGGGTTCGATACTCGTAACTCACCTTTTTGATCTCCGGAGTCGGATAAGAGGAATTCCCCACGATGATCTCCTGAGCCAGGATCAAGATGCGAACGGCTTTGAGAAAGGCTTCTGCGTCGAACTGGCCATTCTCCTTCAGAAACTTCATCAGGTTCAGGGAAGCGAGATTGCAGGCGGAATTGTCCAGAAAGACGTATTCGGAACACGGGTTGCTGGCATTGATGGGGCCAGAATTGGGACAGGTATGCCAGTCGTTGAGAGTCGAGTTAAACTGCAGCCCCGGATCACCGCACAGCCAGGTGGCCTCGGCAATCCAATCGAGCATCTCCTGAGCCCGGTAGGTGTCTACCACTTCCCCTGTGGTCACCTTACGGGTCTTCCACTCGCCATCCTTGACGACAGCCTCCATGAACTCATCGGTCACACTGACGCTGTTATTGGCATTTTGAAACTGTACGGTCCGGTAGGCCTCCCCATCAATGGAATCGTCATAGCCCAGGCCGATGAGACTGTGAGCCTTTTTCTCTTCCAGGGCCTTACACCAGATGTATTCCTTGACATCGGGATGATCCGCATTCAAGATCACCATCTTGGCTGCTCGCCGCGTGGCACCTCCCGATTTTATGGCCCCGGCAAAGCTGTCATACCCCCTCATGAACGAAACTGGACCGGAGGCGCAGCCGCCCACCGCCAGAGTCTCAGACGAAGCCCGAATGCTTGACAGATTCACGCCTGAACCCGAGCCCCCTTTGAAGATGGTCGCTTCGGTTTTGGCCAGCTTCATGATGGAGGCCATCGTATCTTCGACGCTGTTGATAAAGCAGGCAGAACACTGTGGTTTCTTCTTGATCCCTACATTGAACTGGACCGGGCTATTGAAGGCCGCCATCTGATGCAGGAGGAGATGGCTCAGTTCATGATTGAAGATCTGGGCATCCTCCTTGGAGGTAAAATATTGCATCTTGGCGCCCCAACCAGTCACGGTATCCACGATGCGTCCGATGACTTGTTTCACGCTGTATTCGCGCCGGGGCGTGCCCACATGCCCGCGGAAATATTTACTGGCAACAATATCGGTGGCCCGCTGGGACCAGAATCTGGGGAATTCCAGGCCTTCTTGTTTGAAGGTCACCTTACCGGTCACGAAATCCTTGATTTCAGCAGTCCGCTCGTCCCACTCGACTTCATCAAAGGGATGTTTTCCCTTTCGGGTAAAGTACCGTTCGACCTTTAATTCAGTCGTCACTCCGGCTTTTGGGGCCACTTTTTTCATGCTTTTAATCCCCTCCTGGAATAGTCCTCGATTTATGGGTGTCGCCCATTTTAGAGCCCTCCCCTGACGTTCCCCCAGAAAGCCCTGATCCCCTGATATAGTTGTCCATCACCCTCATTCATACCAAATATTGGGTTATTCGGTGATTCAGCTCATTTTTGGAAAGCCCTTGAATTGTCAGGGTCTTACGGCGGGAACGATGCCCTTTGGACAGACTGACATTTCCTGCAGGAAGACCCAGGCATTGGGCCAGGAACTGAATCAATTGACGATTTGCCCGTTCTTCCAAAGGAGGGGCGGTGAGGCGAATTTTCAGGGCTCCATCGTAGGATCCGACAATCTGGTTGGAGGCTGCTCGAGGCTGCACATGAACCGAAAATCGGAGAACTCCGGCTTGTTCACCAATCTCGACAGTCATGTTGAACGTGGTCCGAAAATGGCGGTTCCGACGCGAATCAATGTTGCTCCTTCTTCAATGGCAATGCGGTAATCATGACTCATCCCCATCGAGAGGTCCTTGACGGGTCGCTCGCGATGGAGGTTTATTTCATTCAGCAACTCCGCCAGCCTTCGGAAATAGGGACGCGATGCTTCCGGCTCATCAGAATGGGGAGGGAGGGCCATCAATCCCTCCAGGTTGAGACAGGAAAGGGAGTCCACGAGTTGGACCATGCCCGGAACCTCCCGGGGCGTAAGCCCGTGCTTTTGCGGTTCCTCCCCGATATTGACCTGGATGAAAACAGGCAGAATCTTGTCCATTTCCTGGGCATATTGGTTGACCTTACGAGCAATCCTGGACCGATCCAGGGTTTGGATCACATCAAATATTTCAACGGCCCGTCGAGCCTTATTCGACTGAAGGGGGCCGATCAAATGCCAGCAGAGTCCGCCCTGATTCACCTGAGGGATTTTCTCCCAGGCTTCCTGGAGACGATTCTCTCCAAACAGCGTGTGCCCGGCCGCCACGGCCTTGGAGACCAGATCGCCAGAGCAGGTCTTGGAAACGGCCATAAGACGTATGTCCGTCGGGTCACGACCACAGTCGTGTGCAGCGGATTTGATTTCCGCCTCAAGCCGCTTCAGATTGGAGGCGATGTCTACCACAGCCATAAGTATACCGGATTGCGTGTGGTACCATGACCCCGAAGTGGGTGCGCCAAAACCAGGTCTATTCATCACGCTGGAAGGCATCGAGGGCTCGGGCAAGAGCCTTCAATCAAGGCTCCTGGAGAAGCACTGGACCCGGCTTGGAGTTCCCGTCATCACCTCTCACCAGCCCGGCGGAACACTCTTTGGAGAGGAGGTTCGTCAGGTTCTCTTGCGCCAGGATGGGGCAGCGAGAGAACCCCAATCAGAGCTGCTGCTCTACCTGGCCGATCGATACCAGCATTTGAAGGAAGTCATCGAGCCGGCCCTACAGAAGGGACTCCATGTCATTTGCGATCGCTATCATGACGCCACCATGGCCTACCAGGGTCACGCACGCGGCCTCGGCTTCGCTCTGATTGACCGGTTCGCCGAAATCCTGGAACTCCGGTCCCCCGATCTAACCCTGGTGCTGGATTTGGAGGTCCAGCTGAGTCTCAACAGAGCAATCGAGAGAAATAATAGAGAAAATCAGGGGAAGTGGGGCCGGTTTGAAGCCGAGGACCTGTCGTTTCATCAGAGGGTACGAGAAGGCTATCAACTCCTGGCCCAGAGAGAACCGGAGCGAGTGCTTCTGGTGGAAGCCTCAGGGAATCCAGAAGCTGTTTTTGAGAAGATCCTGTGCCTGTTGGAGAAGAATCCTCTACTGAAGCAATGAAGCTCGCAGATTTGGTGGGCAATCAACCCGTTGTTGATCTCATGAGAACGGGCCATCTGCCTCCGGCCAGCCTCTTTTCGGGCATTGACGGCATCGGCAAGAAAACCCTGGCTCTGAGTCTGGCTGCACTTGCCAACTGCAAGGGGTCTGACCGGACGGACCTTTGCGGGGAATGTTCGTCATGCCTCAAAGCTGCCGCCGGCCAGCATTCGGACATTCGCCTTTTTGAACCCCTCAAGGGCACGCTGAAGATCGATGCCATGCGCGAGCTCAACCGGGAAATTCGATTCCGGCCTTTCGAGGGTCGATTTCGTTTTTTTATCATTGACCAGGCTGAAACGATGACAGAAGAAGCAGCCAATTCCATTCTAAAAAGCATTGAGGAGCCTCCCGAAAGCTCGCGAATCATCCTGATCAGTGCTTACCCCTACCGGCTCTTGCCAACCATACGGTCCCGCTGTCAGATGTTCCCCTTTCACCCTCTGAGCCGAACACAAATTCAGGACTACTTACGGGACCATGGCTCGGTCGAGAATGTGGAAATGACATCAGCCTACTCGGAGGGCAGTATTGGTCGAGCCCGAGAAATGGACCTCCAGGAAACCCTCGCGGACCGGGATCTGATGTTGGATCTTTTAACCTCCTGGTGTAGCCGTCAATCGTTCAGCGCGGTCTATCAAAAGTGTGAACAGCCCCCCCTCAAGACCGATCTCAAGAACCGGGACCGAGTCCAACATTACCTGGATCTGCTTCAGATTCTGGGAGAGGATCTTTATTTTTTGCATGTGGAGACCCCTCAACGAGTCATCAACCGCGATCGTATCGAGGAAATAGGTCACATTTCCCATGCCCTCGGGTTGAATTGGATCAGGAGTTTTCATTACCATATAGGTCAGGCAAAAAGAGAGGTCGACCAATACGTCAATCCACTGATGTGCTTTGAAACACTGTGGATCATGAGTCGCAACGAGGCACCTAATGCTTGAAATCGTCACCGTTCGATTCGAAGCCAACAAAGCCACCGCCAAATTTCTGGCCCATGACGTTCCCTTGCGGGTGGGGGATCGTTGCGTCGTCACCACCAAACGGGGCGTGGAGTTGGGATTGGTGGTTGACGGACGGAGGGCTGAGAAATTGGACAGGGGGCGCTCCAAGCCGAATAAGGCCCTCAGGAAAGCCACCGAGCGGGATCTTTATCTTCACGAGAAGAAGAAAGATCAGGAAACCCGCGCCTTTCAACTTTGCAGGAAAATGATCAAGACCCAGAAGCTTTCAATGAAGCTCGCCCAGGTCGAGTATATTTTCGACGGAAGCCGGGTGATCTTCTATTTCACCGCAACCAAACGGGTTGATTTTCGGAATCTGGTGAAAACGCTGGCCCGACGGCTGAGAGCACATGTCGAAATGCGCCAGATTGGGGCACGAGACGAAGCCAAATTGGTGGGGGGGATGGGTTGTTGCGGAACAGGTGAAAATTGTTCGGCCAAGTTCCTGAAAGATCTCAAATCTGTCAGCGTCCGGGCGGCCAAGAAGCAGGGCCTGACCGTTAATCCCAGTCGGCTTTCGGGTATGTGTGGTCGCTTGAAATGCTGTTTGAACTTCGAAGCCGCCGGCGCCAGAAATTGTCGGGACTCGTGACATGGATCGCGCGTGATCCATGCTAGCCCGCATTCCTCACACCCCCTCTACTGCATCGGCGCTCGCCTTCATCTGAGCGAAGCGAAGAATGATCCACCCTGACTGTGTTGCACTCCGTCACCCTCCTCAACGTACCCTACAGCACGTTTGCGGGGGCCTGGGGTACCCGCCTTGCGGGTCACGCGCCTTGTCAGGCCGGCCCTTGCACCGCTTCGTGACGAGAAGGCGTGAGAAATACGGGCTAGCCTGCCGATTCGTCGGCTTTTTTACTTTCCGCTTTCAATTTCTCGGCCCACTTTTCAAAGCGCTCGACGCTATCTGACTGGCCGTTTTTGAGAAGGAATTCCTTGCACACTTCGATCGCCTCGGAGAATGCGTGTTGCTTCTCCAACAGCTGAATCAACTTCTCATAACCGTTGGGCCAACGAGGTCCGTAGAGTATGGCCTCCCGGTACCGATTTGCAGCAGCCTCGAAATTATCACGGCGAAGATAAAAATCACCCACTTCAACGTGCTCTTTGGCCTTCTCCGGATCAGGGACAATAAGCGTTTCTCCCAACTGCTCCTCGGTGCGATCGGCTCGAATCAGGACCGGTTTTCTCTTGGAATCTCGCTCCTGACCCAACCCAAGACCGGACAGCACGATCCAGGGAATAAGTAAACCAATTAGTCTTCTCATCTCGTCTGTTTCCAGTCTATTTAACCGCCTACCTCTTGTCAAAAGGCTAAGGGGATGTTAATCTGAAATTAACGTTTCGAGGATCTTTAGCCCTTACAACTTTGTTCCATTAAGCGCTGAGGAAAGAGGTATCAGAGAGGAGTTCCTTTCAGAGGTATAAGAGGTAGAACTATGGTTAATCGCAAATTAATACGTCCATCCCTGTCCAACGTCAAAGACCCGGCCATTTCCAAATACGTGGAAGGTCAGAGGAAGCGTGTCCCCCCGGAGATAACCAACGCCGAACAGTATTATTACCTGAAACAGATGTCCAGCAAGACGCCCATGGTGATCAAGCTGGTCGACGGCGAAGAAATCCTTGGGGCAATTGAATGGTACGATCAACACTGTATTAAGGTGAACCGCGATATCGAACCCAATTTGCTCATTCCAAAGCACGTCATCAAATACATCCACAAGGAAAACGAGATCAAGGATACCGCACAGGACGGTCGATACCAGAACCAGGGGAAGTGAGGCCTGTTGAATCGGGGTGAGACCACCGAGGGATTCCCGGTGGTCTTCTCCATGGGAGATCCGCACGGAATCGGGCCCGAGGTCATTCTCAAGGCACTTGCTGCCTCCCGCCCATCGGAAATCCGCCCCATCATTTTTGGAGATGGCCTGTATCTGGAGCGACTGGCGCGAGATCTAGAACTGGCATCCCCTCTGGATGACGTCGAAGTCGTTACAACAAGCCGCTATGAATACCCCCCCCGCTGGGGGCAACTGGACGCTCAGGCCGGTATGTGGGCTCTACGTTGCCTGGAGGATGCGGTGGGTTATTGCCGAGACCAGAACCTGCCTCTGCTGGTAACCGGTCCTGTCAATAAGCGCGCCATTTCTCTGGCCGGATCCTCCAGTCCCGGTCAAACGGAGTTGGTGGCCTCCTTTTTCCCGGGCCTCAATCCTGTCATGACGTTTTTTTCCGACCGGATGAAGATTCTTCTGGCCACCGTCCACATCCCTCTGAAAAGCGTCCCCTTGGCCCTGGACAGGGATGACTTGATTTACAAAGCGGAAATCTTCATCCAGTCGCTTCTTCAAATTGGGATTCCCCAGCCCTGTTTGGCCTTGTGCGCCTTGAATCCTCACGCTTCAGAGGAGGGTTTGTTCGGGACTGAGGAGGAGACTATTCTGGAGCCCGTTGTCCAGGCCCTTTGCCAGCGACATGGCAGGGACGTTCTTTCGGGGCCCTTTCCCTCGGACACCCTCTTTCGACGAGTACTTGCCAACCAATTCGACGGAGTGATTGCCTTGTACCACGACCAGGGATTGATTCCCCTGAAACTCGTGGCCTTTGAATCGGCCGTCAACGTGACCCTGGGACTCCCTCTGATTCGAACTTCTCCCGATCATGGGACCGCGTTTGACATTGCAGGAACGGGCGCTGCTGACTCAGGCAGCATGGAGGCTGCCATCAGGTGGGGAATGCGCCTGGCCTCCACCACAGAGACACCGAGTAAAGAGATTTAACCACAGAGGCACAGAGACACAGAGAAACCCTTTTCGTTTTCCCCAACTCCTTAGGTGTGCTTTCTCAAGACATTGTTCAGTAGGGAAAGTCTGATGATCGGAGTGCGCACGACCGAGGTCCCCAATTATGGGGCTGCAATTAGTGGAGAAAAGGAAAGGGGGAAATTATCTTCTCTGTGTCTTGGTGTCTCTGTGGTGAAACATCTTTCTTGTGTCTCTGTGGTAAAGGACCTACCCGTTCCGCAGGGCGTACTCGTAGGACCGCTCGCAAGCCCGGAGATTGAAACGAACCAGATCCTCAGTGGAAAACAGCAAGGCTCGCTCCAGGACTTGCTTGAATTCGTCCAATTCCTCGACAAGGTAAAGAGGTATCAGATAGCCTCCGCACAAAAGAAATACAAGGCAGAAGAGGGAACCTGTCAGATTGGAGAGTCTCTGGAAGGGCTGGATTTCGTAGAGTCGGACCTGGGAAAGAGTCATCTGCTCAATGACATGGATTTCCTCAAAGCTGGGACTGCGGACCCATTCGAAAAAACGGTCCACAGCAGTCGAAACAATAGCGGGATCAAGAGGCTGATGGGCAGGACTTCCGGGTTGAACCCGTTCCTGCCGACAAACCGGTTCGGAATCGGTGACAATATGATGCAGGTTCATCAGATCATCCCTGCTCAACCTCGAGAGGCCTTTATCCAGTTTCACCACCGAAACAGCAGCTTGTTCCACAAGAGAAGGTACCGGTTTGGAATTGGGCTCTGCCTTGGCCACTTCGTATTTCAGAAGGTTTGACAGCAAGTGCTCTTGAACATCGACAGAGAGCTTGCCCTGAGTCTTGCCCAAACGCCGCTGCTGCTGGTCCAGCGACGCAAAAGAAATCATTCGGCCCCGTCGACAACAATCTCTACCAGGGTCCTGACGCCGAATCCCGTGGGCCCCTGAATACTTCCCTCGCTCTTGAACAGATCCACCCCGGCAATGTCAATGTGGCACCAGGGAACGTCTCCCACAAATTCCTGGAGGAACTTAGCTGCAGTGATTGCGCCTCCCCAACGGTTCCCTGAATTCTTGACGTCGGCAATAGAACTCTCGATCTCCTTCCGATACTCGTCGTCCAGAGGCAACCGCCACAATTTCTCTCCTGATTGCTCAGAAGCTCTCAATACTCTGTCATAAAGCTTGTCATTGTTGCAGAAGACACCGGCGCGGAACTTCCCCAGAGCAATCACAACAGCGCCAGTCAAAGTGGCTATATTGACCATGCATTCGGGCTCGAGCTGCTGACCGTAGGACAAAGCATCGGCCAAAATGAGTCGGCCTTCCGCGTCCGTATTGATCACCTCGACAGTCTTTCCATTCATTGCACGGATCACATCACCCGGCCGCTGAGCTCGTCCACCGGGAAGATTTTCAACTGCGGGGATAAGCCCGATCACATTCTTTTTAACACCCAATTGAGCAACGGCCTGCATGGCGGCCAGTACGGCACAAGCTCCCGCTTTATCTGCTTTCATCTCCTCCATCGATTGAGCCGGTTTCAAGGAGAGACCACCACTATCAAAGGTCACCCCTTTCCCCACCAATACAATCGGCTTCGCCGCACTGTCGGAGGCTTTCAAGTGCTTGAGAATAATAAATCGAGCAGGCTCAGAGCTGCCCCGTGCGACAGCCAGAATAGCACCCATCCCCTTGTCTTCCAGCTCCGGTTCACCCCAGACCTCGATCTCCAGGCCACAGGCGGCCGCTACTTCACCAGCGGCATCAGCCAAGCGAGGGGGGGTCACTCGGTTTCCCGGCTCGTTGACTAATTTTCTGGCCATATTCGTGGCATTGGCCAGAATCTCTCCTCGCTCCATGGCGGCTTCCACCTCGACACTGTCCATGCCCTCGGTACCGATCAGCAGTATCTCTTCCACGACACACTTCGACCTTTTTTCTGTCTTGTAGTCATCCGCTTGATAGGTTGCCAGAAGCACCCCTTCCACTGCGGCCTGAGCGGCATGCTTTGGCTCTGCCTGGCCACGACTGTAATAGGCAATCCGATTCAATTTAATGCCACTCACCTGGTGCATGGCCTTCATGATCAAATTACGAACCAGGCGCGAGTCAAAATCTTCCTTCTTGCCGGCCCCCAAAAGGACGAGTCGTATCGCCTTGAGTTTCTGGGGCCGATAAATGACTCGGACCCCGCCCGCCCCGGAGGGCCACTCTTCGGTGGATCTCAGCTCTTCGAGCAGCCCATCCAGCTTTTGATCCAGGGCAACCCGAAAGCCATCGCCTTCATCTTCGTTTTCAAAGACAGGGACAAAAAGCGCCTCGCACTCGATGGATTCCCAACTTTCTCTCACCAATTGAATCTTCACGTGTTTCTCCGTTTCAATACTGCTTCAACTTCACGGTCCAGGGTTTTCCGCCGGGATGCTGCCCGCTTATCATGGAGGCGCTTCCCCCGGGCCAGGGCAATTTCAACTTTGACCCGTCCCCCTTTCAGGTAAATCGAGAGGGGCACGATAGTAAATCCACTCTTGACAGTCTTTCCTATCAGTTTCTTGATCTCTCGCCGATGCAGGAGGAGCTTCCGGGCCCTCAACGGATCGTGATTGGAGATATTACCGTGGGAATAGGGACTGATGTGGCAGCTCTCCAGCCAGGCCTCTCCATCTTTTATTCGAACAAAGCTCTCTTTGAGGCTCACCCTGTGCTCCCGAATCGACTTGACCTCCGTTCCTTGCAATACCACTCCTGCCTCAAATCGGTCCAGAATTTCATATTCATGGAACGCTTTTTTGTTTCTACCTGCCAGCTGTTTAGGCATTATTAAGGAGTTATTTTACCCAGAAAAGCGGCCAGCGCGCTTTGCCAGGGCCTCAGCAGCGGCATTCCTTCCAACTGCAGCAAATAGTTGTTCAGTATCGAATTCCGAGGGCGGCGGGCGGGAGTAGCCAACTGCTCGCTGTTGATGGGTCGGATTTCGCTCTCGATGTCGCAAAGCGTTAGAATTTCCCTGGCGAACTCCTCCCAACTGCAGTTGCCGGAGTTGGTCACATGGTAAGTCCCACTTTTATTGGCCGCTACCAAACAGAGTGTCATGTAGGCCAGATCGGTCGTGAAAGTAGGACTCCCCCGCTGGTCACTCACCACCTCAAGAGATTTCTTTTTCTCCGCTGCTGCCATGATCTTCCCCACGAAGTGGGGTCCCCCGGCCCCGAAGAGCCAGCTGGTACGAACAATCAGGTGTTTCGGACAAAGAGATCTCAGGAAGAACTCTCCCGCCAGCTTGGACGCTCCATAGACACTGAGAGGGTTGGCGGGATCCCACTCCCGATACGGCCGCTCCTGGGTGCCATCAAAAACATAGTCGGTACTGTAATACGCCAGTCGGCTGCCACTCTCGTGAACGGCCATCGCCAGGTTGCGCGTGCCAAGAGCATTGACACGGTATGCCTCAAGGGAGTTGGCCTCGGCTGCATCGACCTGGGTGTAGGCCGCAGCATGGATGACCCAGTCAGGCTTCAGATCCGCAACAACCCGTCGAACGCTCTCCAGGGAGGTGACATCCAGATCGCGCGAGGAAAGGGGCGTGAGGGAGTGCTTGGAAAAGGCTTTGGAGAGGGCTTGGCCGAGCATCCCCTTGGCGCCTGTAATGGCAATTTTCATGTTGTGAGAATTCGCGAGTTTGCGTTTTAGTACTTCGAGGCTGTCAGATCCTTGGGAGCAGCGCTGACCACAGCACTCTACAAGCGGTTAAGGGTTTGTTCCCGATCTTCGTACATCTGCTGGTAGTAGCTCAAATAACTACCACTGCGCACACCCTCAACCCACTCTTTATTCCGGGTGTACCACTGAACCGTATCGGCCAGGCCTTTTTCAAACGAGATTTTCGGCTCCCAACCGAATTCTCGACGAAGAAGGGTCGCATCAATCGCGTAGCGACGATCATGCCCCGGCCGATCAGTGACGAACTGAATCAAATCACGGGATACCCCCAAGATATCCAGTATGGCGTGAATAACATCCAGGTTGCGCTCTTCCTGGTCGGATCCAATATTGTAGATTCGGCCCGCTTCACCTTCCATCATGACGCACTCCAGGGCTCGGCAGTGGTCTTCCACATGAATCCAATCCCTTGCATTCAAGCCATCCCCATAGACTGGAAGAGGTTTACCCTCGAGTGCATTGAGGACCATCAAGGGTATCAATTTCTCTGGGAACTGATAGCTTCCGTAATTATTGCAGCAACGAGTCACTCTGATGTCCATCCCATGGGTTTTATGATAAGCCCTGGCCAGCAGGTCGGCCGAGGCCTTGGTGGCAGCATAAGGACTGTTGGGAGCGTACGGACTGTCCTCGGTGAACCGACCCCGGTCACCCAACGACCCATAAACCTCATCAGTGGACACCTGGACGAATCGAGGGACCTTTCCCTGGCGGCACGCCTCCAATAACACCTGGACACCTTCTACATTGGTTCGCACGAAAGCCGAACCATCTAAAATACTGCGATCGACATGACTCTCGGCTGCGAAGTTGATGACCACGTCAATCCCCTGAGACAGGCAAGATTCCACATCTTCATGGGATCTGATGTCGCCTTTAAAAAAAGAATACCGAGGATCCGTGGAAACATCGGAAAGGTTCATCAAATTGCCGGCATAGGTAAGGCAGTCCAACGCGACAACCTGGATGTCCTCTCGCGCCCCCAGAATGTAGCGAATAAAGTTGGAGCCAATAAATCCAGCTCCACCCGTGACCAGCAGTTTCATCTTGATTCTTGTTGACAGCCTGTCATCCGACCTTTGGGTTCGTTTCAGAAGGGGTCTTTTTCATCTCGCTCCGGGCCACCAGATTGTTGGCCAGGAGAAGCGACTCGATGGTCCCGGCGTCCGTCCACCACCCCTCCAAAACATCGTAGGTCATGTCACCCCATTCGATGTATCGATTGTTGACGTCAGTGATCTCGAGTTCGCCACGGTCGGACCGTTCAAGGGTATCGATGACTTCAAAGACCCTGTGATCGTACATGTAAATACCGGTAACGGCATACTCGGAAGGGGCCACCTCCGGCTTCTCGTATATTCTTTTGACCCTGTTACCTTCCAGTTCTGGCACTCCGAAACGCTGCGGATCTTCTACCTTCTTCAACAGGATCTTGGCGCCTCGCTCCTGCTGCTGGAAATTCTCCACGTAGGGGCGAATCGAGTCCTCCAGAATATTGTCTCCCAAAATGACACACAGGGAGTCTTGGTCTGAAAAGAACTTGGCGAGCGCTAACGCTTCCGCGATTCCTCCTTCTCCTTCCTGGTACGCATAGTGGAGATGGCGCAACCCGAATTCCTTGCCATTGCCCAGGAGCCGTAGGAAGTCACCTGCACTGCTTCCGCCGGTGACCACCATGATGTCGGTAATACCGGCATCGACCAGGGTTTCCAGGGGGTAGTAGATCATCGGTTTGCGATGAACCGGCAACAGATGCTTGTTCGTCACCTTGGTCAGCGGCTGAAGACGGGATCCCAAACCTCCGGCTAGTATAATTCCTTTCATCGTTCAGTAGTTTATCCGATGCCCTTGGCTGCAAGCAAAGCGAGGTACAGTTGCTCTGTTTCGTCCAGTTTTCTCTGAAGGGTAAAACTTTGCGCCACTCGCCGCCGGCCCTCCTGGCCCATCCGACGACGAAGGTCCTCGGAATCAAGAGATCGCCTCAAGGCCGCCGCCAGTCGAGAAACATCGTTAGGGGGGACCAGAATACCCGTCTCGCCCTCAACCACCAACTCCGGAATCCCCCCCACCTGAGTGGCTATCACCGGTAAAGAACTGGCCATGGCCACCAGAATGGCCGAGCTGAGGCCTTCCGACAGGGAGGGAAGACAAAAGATGTCGAATCCCTTCATCAGCGCCTCGGTATCACTCCGAAATCCAGTAAAAATGACATGGTCTTCAATATCCAACTCACGAATTTGCTTCTGAAGTTGAGACATTAACTCGCCCTTTCCGACCAGAATAAAAACCACTTCTGGGGTCTTGGAAACAATTTGAGCGGCGGCCTCCAGAAGCACTCGGTGTCCCTTCTCCACACTGAGGTGGGCCACCGTGCCGACCTTCAACTTCTTGCCGACCTTCAGCTCGGCGGCAGGATGTTTATCAATGTCATCCAGATCCACTCCTTCGTAGATGACCTGAATCAGGTCCGGGGAGACTCCTCCCTCGATCAAGGTCTGCCGAATGCTCACCGAGACCGTGACCACGCATTCCTGAAGCCAGTTATACTTCAATCGGCTGAGGGGGGATTTCAGGGGAAAGTTGACCCGCCGGGAACAAATTCGAAGAGGAACCCCACACAGCCTGGACGCTAACCCTCCGGAAATAATGGCCCTGGGAGTGTTCACATAGACAATGTCGAAATCCCGATTTCGCAGAAACTTCCACAACTTGAGGACAGCAAACAGGCTGAGCTCATTTCTTTGCCGGAAAGGAAATACCTCGATGCCCATGTTCCGGGTCCTGACGCTCAAAGGGGAGTCCTCAGGTGCAGCCAACCACACCTGGTGCTGTCGCGCCTTGATTCCCCGCATCAGGGTGAAAAGCTGCTCTTGCCCTCCTCGCCACACCCTCTCGGTGTCGACATAGAGAATCTTAAGGCCTTTAACCCGCACTTCTCACGCTCCCTCTACTCGATCGCCGTGGTCCTTCATCCGAGCGCGGCAAAGAACCTCCGGTCTAGCCCGCATTTCTCACACCCCCTCTACTGCATCGGCGCAATGATCCACCCTGACTGTGTTGCACTCCTTCGGCCTCCTCAACGTACCGTACAGTACGTTTGCGGGGGCCTGGGGTACCCGCCTTGCGGGTCATGCGCCTTGTCAGGCCGGCCCTTTCTTCGCTTCGCTCAGAT
>JAZFRU010000065.1:0-21868 GCA_036445815.1 Acidobacteriota bacterium
TCCTGCATCAGTTCATCGAACTGGTCCAGTTTCATGGACTGAGCTCCGTCACAGATGGCATTATCGGGATCGTGGTGAACCTCGACCAACAGCCCATCGGCACCGGCAGCCACGGCGGCCCTTGCCAGTGGAGCGACCTTATCTCGAACTCCAATAGCGTGACTCGGGTCGACAATGACCGGTAAATGACTCAGATTGTGAATCACCGGAATAGCTGAAATATCCAGGGTATTCCGGGTCTGCGTTTCAAAGGTCCGAATGCCTCGCTCGCACAGTAGTACCTGGTGGTTCCCTTCCGACATGATGTATTCCGCGGCCAAAAGCAAATCGGAAATGGTGGCACTCATGCCCCGTTTGAGAAGCGCCGGAATGTTGGTTCTCCCGATATCCCTCAACAATCCATAGTTCTGCATGTTGCGAGCGCCAATCTGAATGATATCGATGTACTCCTGGGCCAAGGGAAGCTGACTGGACTCCATCACTTCGGAAATGACCAGTAATCCATGCTTATCAGCTGCCTTGCGAATGGCCTTGAGCCCCTCTTCTCCATGTCCCTGGAAGGAGTAAGGAGAGGTACGGGGTTTGAAGGCACCGCCCCGAATGATCTTGGCTCCGGCAGCCTTGACCCTCTCGGCGACCAGGTCGCAGTACTCGAAGTTCTCAATCGTACAGGGTCCTGCCATGACGACCACTTCGTCACCGCCGATCTTCACATCACCGATTTCGATCACCGAACCCTCTGGACGAAAGGCCCGCGAAGCCAGCTTGTACGGCTCACTGATACGATGAACCTCCTTCACGCCCTCCACCATATCGTAGTCCCGGGGTTCCACCACTTTCGCACCCACAGCCCCCAGGATCGTGCGTTCCACCCCCGTCGACCTGTGCACATCAAACCCCTGCGACTCGAGTTTCTCGATAACCCCGTCAATTTGCTTTTCCGTGGCATCTCGCTGCATGACGATAACCATGGTTCATGACTCCTTTATTTCTTGGTTGTTTCTGTTTGCTACCTGAGCATTCTTGACTTCCTGCTGTGCACGCCTGGATTCATCAAAGATGTGCTCGAAAAGTCTCCGTACCGCCTCTTCGGTGAGAGGCCCGTCCGAGACACTTCGGACATTTTCGATCACAATCTTTTCCCTTCCAGGATCATAAATTTCAAGATTCAGCTTTTCTTTGATCCTTCCGATCTCAATGGCGCACTGACTCCGTTCGTTCAGAAGCTTGATCAGCTTGAAATCAATTTCATCGATTTTCTTTCGCCAGCCCTCAAGGTCGTCCATCAATGCTGTCCTTCGCACTCCACTTCGTTACAAAAAAAAGGCCGTGGGCGGAATCCCCTGCCCACGGCCCTTCAATCTCTCCTGCGACTCGAGCTAAATGGGTGGGCAGAACTTGTTCCTGTGCCGGTAAAAAAACAAATAGACGCTGCGCAACAATCCCATAAGCCCTTTAAAACTAGCGAATCAGGCGTTTGAAATCAAGTCCTTTCTCACATACTTCCCGACTTTGTCCGCCAGATTCGGGTCCGACTGGTGCTCCTCAATGAAGCGAACAATGGCTGAACCGACGATGGCTCCATCGGCGTACTGCCACACACGCTGGACATCCCGGGCAGTGGTGATACCAAAACCCACGGCAATCGGCAGCTGTGTCAGCCGCCTTACTCGTCCCACCAGCTCGGGAACCTCTTCCTTCACGTCGGTCGGGGTTCCTGTAACACCGGTACGAGCCACCACATAGACAAATCCTCTACTGGCCATTTGGATCTTGTCGAGCCTCTCATCCGAGGAAGTGGGAGCGGCCAGAAATATAGGGTCCAGCCCCTCAAACGGGGTCATCCGTGCATATTCCTCCGGTATGAGATCAGAGATGAGAATACCATCCAGTCCTGCCGCAATCCCCTCACGATCCAATCTTTCCCTACCGTACTTCAGTACCGGATTGAGGTAGGTCATGAAGATCAATCCCACATCCGTTTTTTCGCGCAATTCACGGATCAGATTCAGATAATCCGAGAAGGAATGGTGGTGCTTCAAAGCTCCGAAGGAGGATCTCTGAATGATCGGTCCATCCGCAATGGGATCAGAAAAAGGAATTCCGATCTCCACGATATGAGCGCCAGCCTCCGCCAGACTGAGAACAATCTCCCGAGTCCTTTCCAAACTCGGATGTCCCGCTGTGACAAAGGGGATAAAGACGTTTTTATTGTTGGCGAAAATATCTGCAATTCTGGACATATTTGCACACCTGCCTCTTGACCGAAGGGCGCACGGCCGTGCGCCCCTGCACATCTAATTTCTGGCCGCTCATCGAGCGGCTGCTACACAACCTTTCCCATACCCCGAATGACTTCCACATCCTTATCCCCACGGCCCGACACATTGACAATGACCAATAGCTCATCGGAATGGGAAGGCTCCGTTTCGTTCATCTTCAGACAGTAGGCGACCGCATGAGCCGACTCCAAAGCCGGGATAATCCCCTCCAGTTGACTCAAGAGCCGAAAAGATTCCAGGGCCTCCTCATCGTCCTGGGAGGTGTACTGAACACGGCCGCTGTCGTGAAGATGGGCATGCTCAGGTCCGACCGAGGGATAATCCAGTCCGGCCGAAACACTGTGAGTAGCAGCGATTTGCCCCAGTTCATCTTGCAGGATATAGCTGAAGGTGCCGTGCAACACTCCTGGAGATCCACCCTGAAAGCGAGCGGCATGCTGACCCAGTTCCGTGCCCATGCCACCGGCTTCAACACCGACCATCCTCACCGACTTGTCGCCCAGAAAATCGAAGAACAAACCGATCGAATTACTGCCGCCGCCTACACAGGCCACCAACAAATCCGGGAGTTTCCCCTCTAGCTCCAGAATCTGCTGTCGTGCCTCCCGGCCAATCACTGATTGAAAGTCTCTCACCATGGAGGGATAAGGATGAGGACCTAAAACCGAACCCAGCAGATAGTGAGTGCTCTCCACATGGGTCACCCAGTCCCTCATGGCCTCATTGATGGCGTCTTTTAAAGTACGGCTCCCCGCCTCCACCGGAGTGACTTGGGCTCCCAGCAGTTCCATGCGAAACACGTTGAGTGCCTGGCGTTCCATATCTTCTATGCCCATAAAAACTTCGCATTCCATATCCAGCAGGGCACACACGGTAGCCGCCGCAACACCATGCTGGCCGGCACCGGTTTCAGCGATGATGCGGGTTTTTCCCATTCGGCGAGCCAGCAGGACCTGCCCAACAGCGTTGTTGATCTTGTGAGCTCCCGTGTGACAGAGGTCCTCTCGCTTGAGATAAATCTTATGTCCCACCTTTTCAGAGAGGCGCTTGGCATGGAAAAGAGGTGTGGGCCGTCCAGCAAAACGACTCAACAACTCATCCAGATCTTTTTGAAATGCCGGATCCTCTTTCGCGTCGAGGTAGGCCCGGGTCAACTCCTCCAGCGGCCCCATCAAGGTCTCTGGAACAAAGAGGCCTCCGTAGTTACCGAAATAGCCTTCCGCCTGGGTCGATTCTTTATCACTGGCCATGTTTCTCTCCTGTCCGAAGGGCGCGAACAGCACTTTTCGCCCCCTCAATAAATCTCCTGAGCTTCTCATGGTCCTTGAGTCCCGGTGTTTGTTCCACCCCGGAGCAGACATCCACACCGGCGGGATGGAGGGATTGTATCGCCTCGACGACGTTCTCCGGATCCAGGCCCCCTGAGAGGATAAAGGACTGTTTGAGAGAAGCCACTTGCCCCCAATCGGATCGTTGGCCTCTTCCCCAGGAAGTATCAATGATAATGTCATGGTTGGCAAAGGCCTTCGCCTCAACCGGCGAGGTCGCAAGATAAAGATGCTTCTCGGTGGAGGGAACCTCCGACTCCGATTTCAGGCCGTGCAGCTGGAAGGCATCAATGGAAGGCACAAAACGGATGATGTCTTCCACTGTCTGCTGGACATCGCTGGGACTCACCACCACCACGGCCACTTTCCACACCGTCCGGGGAAGTTGCTCCAGCAGGCTCTCCACCTCCTGGGGATCCGTGAATCGAGGACTGGGCTGATAAAAATTAAACCCCAGAACATTGGCCCCAAACTCGACCGAGGCCAGGGCGTCCTCGCGATTGGTGATCCCACAGATCTTGATGATAAAGTCTCCCGTCGACATGATTTAACCCTCACCCTGCAGGTCTCTCAGTAGCTCTCCCGGGTTTTCAGAGTTCATCAAACTGGACCCGATCAGATAGGCAGTGAATCCTGCATCGCTCAGCTCTGATATTTGTGAATGGGTTTCAATCCCCGATTCTGAGACCAGAAGATAGCCGGCTTCTCGCTCCATTCTTCGAGCGATATCGAAGGAGGTCTCAAGACGCACCTCAAACGTCTTCAAATCTCGATTATTCACCCCGATCGTGCGGGCGCCCTGCTCCACGGCAGTCTCCAGTTCATAGGGATCGTGTACCTCGACCAGGGCTTCCATATTGAACTCCCGACCACAGTCGATCAAGTCCGCAAGTTCTCCTGCTGACAAACAGGATACAATCAACAGATAGGCAGACGCCAGGTTCTTGCGGGTCTCGGCCACCTGGTAGCGATCGATGATAAAATCCTTGCGCAGCAGAGGGAATTCGGGCAGTTCCTTGTCTATCTCCGCCAGAAAGCTGAGATCTCCGGCAAAGTAGCTTTTTTCCGTCAATACGGAGGCCGCCACCGCTCCATTTTCGGCGTAAAGCTTGGCCAGCTGAGCAGGAGGAAGCTGACATTGAAAAGGTCCGTGACTGGGGCTTTGGTATTTGATCTCGGCAATAATGTTGATTCCCGCTCCGGCCAGAGCCGAGGTGAAGGACACGGGAACTTTCTCGGAGATCTCCGCCACCAGCTGGGGCAGTGGACAGACCCGCATCGTCTCGATCAACTCCATTCTTTTCGAAGCAACAATCTCGTCCAGTATGCTCATGCGCGTTTCATGTTTAATGTTTAATGATTGACGTTTTACATTTCACGGCTTCATGTCCTCGCACCTTCGGCCTGAGGTCAGCCGGTCAGCTTATTCACCCCCATAGACCTCAACCAACTGCGAAAGCTTCTCCAACGCGGCGCCCGAGTCCAGGGAATCCTCGGCCTTCCCAACAGTCTCCTCCAGTTCCCCCTCCCCAGCTACATGGAGAGCAGCGGCGGCATTGAGGACAACCACATCTCGAGGAGGACCTTTCACCTTTCCTTCCAGAATCCCCAGGACTACTTTCGCGTTTTGTTCAGCCGAACCGCCGGGAAACTCTGAAGCAGAACTCTCTCTGAAGCCCAGGGTTTTCGGATCCAGATCAAAACTCTCCACTTTGCCGTCTCTTGCGTCAGACACCTTGACGCTGGCGCCCGTGGAAAGCTCATCCAGGCCATCGTAACTGTGCACCACCCAGGTCCTTTTGCACCCCAATCCCAGGGAGGCTTCTGCGATTTTCTCGGTCAGATCAGGCGAGTACACGCCTATTAGCTGATAGGGTGCCGAGGCGGGATTGGTCAGAGGCCCCAGCAAGTTAAAAATGGTGCGATGCTTCAGTGCCCGGCGAATGGGAGCCACCCGTTTCATGGCGGGGTGAAACAGAGGGGCAAACATG
Organism: Acidobacteriota bacterium; assembly: GCA_036445815.1. Taxonomy (GTDB): domain Bacteria; phylum Acidobacteriota; class UBA6911; order RPQK01; family JADFOI01; genus JAPYTY01. The sequence continues at coordinate 5,602 of JAZFRU010000065.1, forward strand.
AAGGCCAGTCCTATATGATCCAGGGCTCTCTGGACCACCACTGGAGGGCGCTCAATCGAAACCCCCAGGGCGGCCAGAACATCGGCGCTTCCGCACTGGGACGTTTGGGCCCGATTGCCGTGCTTGGCGACAGAGACGCCTGCCCCGGCGATGACAAACGCCGCCGTCGTGGAGATATTGAAAGTATCCGCTCCTCCTCCCGTCCCTGCGGTGTCGATCAGCTGCTCCCGATGGGATTGAATCGGAATCGCCTGGCCACGCATGACCCGGGCAAAACCGATGATTTCCTCAGAGGTCTCACCTTTTTCTGCCAGCGCCGTCAAAAGAGCAGCGATAGATTCATCCGCGATCTTTTCAGACAACACCAGTTCCAGCGCCCGCTGAGCCTCAGCCTCAGTGAGGTCCCTGCCTTCCTGGACGAACTGGATGAACTTCTCAATCATGATCTAGATTTCCCTGTCCACAGGGCCACCCACAGAGCGACCGTTACAAAATCGTGCCAGCAGATGGATCGGTCAGCTTCTGCACGAAATTCCCCAGCACCTGCATCCCTTCAGGTGTCATGACCGATTCGGGATGGAACTGGACCCCGAAAAGATCATAGTCCTTGTGGCTCACCCCCATGATGACGCCATCCTCGGTCCATGCGTTCACGATCAAACACTCGGGCAAATCCTCTCGACGCAATATGAGGGAATGGTAGCGGGTCGCCTCGAAGGGGTTGGGCAGCCCCGACAGTAACCCTTCCCCCTGGTGGAAAACCCGGGAGGTTTTCCCGTGCATCAACCGTGGCGCCTGAATGACCGTTCCTCCAAAGGCTTCTCCGATGGCCTGGTGTCCCAGACAGACTCCGAGAATCGGAACACTCTCGGCACATTCCTGAATAAGATCAATCGAAATCCCGGCATCACCCGGCTGGCCAGGACCGGGCGAGATCACGATTCCATCCGGGCCGATCTGGCCCACCTCAGCAACCGTCACGGCATCGTTGCGCCGAACCTGGATGTCACAGCCCAGCTCACCCAGATATTGCACCAGGTTGTAGGTGAAGCTGTCGTAGTTGTCGATCACCAGAATCGTTGGCTCACGTTTCATATGTTACATCCACGGAAGAATCCTTCAGAATGCCTTATTCTCACCCCTCCACCAACTCCTGAGAAAAGCTCAGGGGTCAGGGATCAGGGGTTAGGGATTCGGGGTCAGCTGTTCAGCTCCTCCCCCATCTCCAGGGCCCGAAACAGCGCCTCCGCCTTATGACGGCACTCCTTGTTCTCCAGCTCGGGAACCGAGTCGGCGACAATCCCGGCCCCCGCCTGCAAATACGCCTTCCCTCCATGAAAGACAATCGTACGAATGGCAATACAGGTATCCAGGTTTCCGGTGTAATCGAGATACCCGATGGCCCCGGAATAAATACCGCGACGGGCCGGTTCGAGTTCTTCAATGATCTCCATCGCTCTCACCTTGGGTGCGCCGGTCACGGTTCCAGCCGGGAAACAGGCCTTGAGGGCATCGAACCGGTCCAGCTGCGGGCGTAGACGGCCTTTCAAAGCACTCACCAGATGCATGACATGCGAGTACTTTTCGACCGACATGAAGTTCTCTACCTTGACCGAACCATATTCACTTACACGCCCCAGATCGTTTCTCCCCAAATCAACCAACATCAGGTGCTCAGCTCGCTCCTTTTCGTCGTTCAGGAGTTCCTGCTCGAGCAACGCTTCTTCCTCCGTGGTGCGACCACGCCTCCGGGTACCTGCAATGGGGCGATACTCCAACCCATCTCCCTGAACCCGGACCAGCATCTCCGGAGAAGACCCAGCGACACTAAGATCTCCTCGCTTCAGAAAGAACATATAAGGGGAGGGATTGAGGTAGCGAAGGGCTCGGTAGACGTTAAACGGGTCCCCCTGAAATTCCGCCTCGAATCGCTGGGAAAGGACCACCTGGAAGATGTCCCCGGCCGTGATGTACTCCTTGGCACGGCAGACGGCGGCATCGAACTTCTCCTGGGAAAAGTTGGAGTTCACATTTCTGGGAGACTTTTCCTGGGGAGTCTCCAGTCTGAGACCTCCTTCACGGAGTTCCTCCAGCGATGGTTCAAACAGTTTCTTTTCAAGGGCCCGGACCCGGTCCTCTCCTTCGTGTGAAATGATTACAATCTGGTGCTTGAGATGATCGAAAGCCAGAATATTCGAGTAAAAATCCATCAGAACAGGGCCTGATCCTGCCTCAAGTATCGCCTTACCGATCGATTTTCGATCGGGCAGTCGCTCGAATTCCCGAACCATCTCATAACAAAAGGCTCCCACTGCGCCTCCGGTGAAAGGCGGAAGATCGGGATGTTCTGATTGTTTTTCCGGAAAGATACGGCGAAACTCATCAAAGGTGCCGTCAAAACTGCGTTCGGGATCCACTCCAATGAAGGAATAACGGCCGATTTTGTCCGCACCTTCAACCGATTCCAGTAAAAAAGCTCGCTCGCTGCCGCGAGACACCCGCAAAAAGGCGGAGACCGGCGTGAGTAAATCCGCTAAAACAGATTTGTGGTGAATCATGACGCCGCTGACCGCCTGACCAGCTGACCGGCTGACCGGTAGGTAGTCAACATGATCCTTGCCTTAATCCCCTAGTAACCCTCATATTCTCGGTAATCCTCCGGATAATCCACGGTTCTGAATGATCTGAGATCTAAAAATGAAAAGGCCGTGGAGAGAACTCTCCACGGCCTTTTTGCTCCTGATCTCTAACTTGGCCCTACGAAGACTACAACTCTCCAGCGTTCTCGAACGAGTTAAATGTTCCAGTTACGCCAGAAAAAGCTGTGAATCATCATAGTGCCTTCCTACTCTGCAAGAATAGGCAACTCTCTGTCTCCAAGTCAAGAGTTTTCTCACAACGTCGGTACGGCAGCTTCAACGGACGTACGGCCGTACACTCCCACTCTCTCCTAGGGTTTCGACATGGATCCAAGGAATTCTGCGTTGCTTTTGACCTTACCCAGCTTCTCCACCAATAATTCCATCGATTCGGTGGAGGAAAGGGGGTTGAGCACTTTTCTCAGGATCCAGATCCTGTTCAGATCGTCCGGTTCCAACAACAACTCTTCTTTCCGGGTCCCTGATCGGTTGATGTCGATAGCGGGAAAGATCCTCTTGTCGACCAGTTTACGATCCAGATGGAGTTCCAGGTTACCGGTACCCTTGAACTCTTCAAAGATGACATCATCCATGCGGCTTCCCGTGTCAATCAAGGCCGTCGCCAGGATGGTCAGACTGCCACCCTCCTCGATATTGCGGGCGGCACCAAAGAATCTCTTGGGGCGCTGTAACGCATTGGAATCCACACCGCCGGACAAGACCTTTCCCGAAGGAGGCACGATGGTGTTGTAGGCACGAGCCAAACGAGTGATCGAGTCGAGCAAGATAACAACATCCTTCTTGTGTTCCACCAGGCGCTTGGCCTTCTCGATGACCATCTCAGCCACCTGGACGTGACGGGTGGCCGGTTCATCAAAGGTAGAGCTGATGACCTCACCCTGTACCGAGCGCTGCATGTCGGTCACCTCTTCAGGTCGCTCGTCGATCAGAAGCACGATGAGGACCATATCTGGATGATTGGCGGTCACGGAATTGGCAAGACTCTGCAAAATCATGGTTTTACCCGCCCGAGGAGGCGACACGATCAATCCGCGTTGTCCTTTACCGACAGGGGTCATAAGGTCCATCACCCGGCCTGCGACATTTTCCTTGGTCGTTTCCTGGATGATTCTCTCATCAGGATAAATAGGAGTGAGATTTTCGAAAAAGGTTCGCTGTCGGGCTACGTCCGGGTGTTCAAAGTTGATCGCCTCCACTTTGATCAAAGCAAAATAACGTTCGCCCTCCTTGGGAGGACGAACCTGTCCGGATACGGTATCCCCGGTCTGTAGGTCAAACTTCCTGATCTGCGAGGGAGAGACGTAGATGTCGTCCGGACCCGGCAAATAGTTGTATTCCGGGGCCCTCAGAAATCCGAATCCGTCGGGAAGGGTCTCCAGCACTCCTTCTGAGAAAATCAGTCCACTACGTTCGGTTTGGGCCCTGAGAATTTCAAAAATCAGCTCCTGCTTTCGCATTCCCGTGGCCCCGGGAATATCCAGATCCTTGGCCAGTTTATTGAGCGTCTGGATATTGAGTTCCTTGAGCTCTTGAATATTCAAAGACGTGAGTTCGTCCTTGGTCCCACCGGCCGACCGTGACGCCCCTTTTCGTTTGGCTGGGGGAGAACTTGCTTCACCCATAACTATATCCTCTCTAATACTCGCCACAATTCTTTCTTCCCAATTCCTGTGGCTGCGGAATAAGGGACGACACTACTACCAAAACCTCTTTCGATCCGCTTGAGAGATTCCTGAAGCCGGTTGGCAGACAACTTGTCCGCCTTGGTGGCAACGATCTGAAAAGGAACATCGAACTCGTCAAGCCAATGTTGCATCATAAGATCAAGTTCCGTAGGCTCTCGGCGAGCATCGATGATCATCACCGTGAGCTTTAAGTTCTCTTCCTCTCTCAAGAATTCTTCGATCATAGGCCCCCAGAGATCTCTAATCCTCGCCGGAACCTTGGCGAACCCATATCCGGGCAAATCCACAAAAACCCATCGGGTATCTACATTGAAGAAATTAATCAGCTGGGTACGGCCCGGGGTAGCACTGGTTCGGGCCAACCTCTTTCTTCCAAGTAAACTATTTATTAAGCTGGATTTCCCAACATTCGATCTTCCCGCAAACGCGATTCTGGGAAGATTCAGCTTGGGATAATCATCCTTGTGAGTCGCACTCTTGATGAATTGAACTTCCACGTGACCAACTGAAAGCCGACAATTGACAGCTCACAAAAAGAAAACTCATGATCCCTGTTAAGTTGGAACGCTGGATCGATGCTCGATTGCTCGTAGAATGAATGGGTTCGTGTCTTACGTTGTTAAGTTGTCAGATGGTCTGCGGGTTCAGTGGACTCCGGGACGATCTCCTTCTTCCACCTGGGGAGGTCTTTGCTCTTCGACGAATTCTTCGCCGTCCTTCTTTCGGATGGAGGTCTCTAGCACGATGTCCAGCACCTCATCCATTGTTTCTACCAGTTCAATCTTAACATCATCCAGGACTGACTGGGGGATATCTTTGAGATCTTTTTCGTTATCGCGGGGTAATACCACCGTTTTCATGTGCTCCCGGTGAGCAGCAAGCACCTTTTCCTTCACACCACCGATCGGTAAAACCTTACCGCGCAGGGTGATTTCCCCGGTCATGGCCACATCGCGGCGCACGGCAATGCCAGACAGAGCCGAAACGATGGTTGTCACCATGGCGATCCCGGCAGACGGTCCGTCCTTGGGAATCGCTCCCTCGGGAAAATGAACGTGCAGATCCAACAACTTGTGAAAATCCTTCCCAAGGCCAAACGCGCCACTATTAGAACGGACAAAGGACAAGGCGGCCTTGGCAGATTCCTGCATCACGTCTCCCAGCTTGCCGGTCAGGGTCAGCTCTCCTTTCCCTCTCATGGCAGTAGCTTCCACTAACAGGATTTCTCCCCCCACCTCCGTCCAGGCCAGACCGGTAGCCAGACCGACCTCGTTGACCTCAGATGCAGCGGTTTTACGATACTTCTGAATCCCAAGCAACTCTCGCACATGGTCTCTATCGATGACTACCTGCTTGAACTCGGATTTGGCCGATTTGGCCACCACGACTTTCCGAGCCGTTTTGCGGCCGACATTGGCGATTTCCCTCTCCAGATTTCGGACCCCCGATTCACGCGTGTAGCTGCGGATAATCTCCAGGATCCCTTCATCAGTGAATTCAATCTGAGCCGGCTTGAGACCTTGCAGCTTGAGTTGTTTCTTCACCAGATACTGCTTGGCGATATTGAGCTTTTCCAACTCCGTGTAACCCGAAATGTGAATGATTTCCATCCGGTCCTGCAGAGGCCGAGGAATGGTGTGCAGTACATTGGCCGTGCATATGAACATCACCTGAGACAGGTCGAATTCGGTGTCAAGGTAGTGATCCACGAAGTTCTTGTTATGCTCCGGGTCCAGAACCTCCATCAGTGCCGCCGAAGGGTCCCCTCGAAAGTCTGATCCCATTTTGTCAACTTCATCCATCAGGAGCACAGGATTTCGAGTCTTGGCCTTCTTGAGCATTTGGATGATCTGGCCCGGAAGAGCCCCGATGTAGGTTCGTCGATGACCTCGAATCTCTGCTTCATCTCGTACTCCACCCAGGGACAGCCGAACAAACTGACGCCCCGTGGCCCGGGCGATCGAGCGGCCCAGGGAGGTTTTCCCCACTCCAGGAGGTCCCACGAAACATAAAATGGACCCCTGTTGTGTCTTGGAGGAAAGTTGGCGAACAGCCAGGAATTCCAGGATACGCTCCTTGACCTTTTCGAGCCCATAGTGATCTTCATCCAGAAAGCGCTCTGCGCGTCTCAGATCCTTGATTTCCCGACTGCGCTGAGTCCAGGGCATGGAAACCAGCCAATCGATGTAGGTGCGGCTCACCGTGGTCTCAGCGCTCATGGGCGGCATCTGCTCCAGCCGGCTGATTTCATTCACCGCCTTTTCATTCGCATCCTCTGACATCTTGGCCGCTTCCACCTTCGCTTTGAGCTCCTCAATTTCATCCTTCTCGCCCCGCCCAAGTTCCTTCTGGATGGCTTTCATCTTTTCGCTCAGGTAGTACTCACGCTGGGCCTTTTCCATTTGTCGACGCACTCGCCCCTGTAAGGACTTGTCCATCTTGACCTTTTCGATCTCGACGTCGATGAACTCACAAATCCGCTCCATTCGCTCCATGGGATCGGACACCTCTAGCAGTGACTGCTTATCTTCCACCGTCACGGGTAGATTGGCAGCAATGGTATCCGCAAGGCGTTCCGCATCGGCACTCTGGGCGGCCTGAACGATCGTTTCGTAATTGATATTCGGATTGAGCTTGGCAAACTCCTCAAACAAGCTGTTGAGCCTCTTGGTCAGCAGACTCACCTTGGCCTTGGAGACCTTTGCCACCGGATCAAACAGGACCTCAGCTCGGAAAAAGCCTCCGCTTTCCTCCACTGCAGCCGTCCGGGCTCTCCGAAGGCCTTCGACCAGAACCTTGATGTTGCCATCGGGCAGTTTCAAGCTCTGCACAATGTTGGCAACCGTTCCCACCTCAAAGATGTCTTCGGGGGAGGGGTTGTCTTGAGAAGCATCCATCTGGGTGGCCAGATAGATTTTCTTATCTCCCTCCAGAGCACTCTCCAGCGCCAACACGGACGACTGGCGTCCAATGACGAAGGGGACCATCATGAAGGGAAAAACCACCACATCTCGAATGGGAACCATGGGAAAGGAGTGGCTCACTGTCTCGTCAATTTCATCCATAACGTGATCTGAGTTTGATTACTCTTACCTTCCAAACTTCCTCTTACAATAGATTCATTCAGCGGAAAAACGTTTCATCGATAACCACTTCATCACTGTCTCCACTGACGATTGGACTCATGGTTTGACCTAACTCAACCCGTCCTTCATGAGTCAACCGACTTACCGCTGTTATAAGGAGAATAGGACGCCCTAAAGATCACCAGCCAGAAGGATGTGATCTGTTACTATCCGGCCTTTTCGAGCAGCTTGAAGACGACTTCTTTGCTTTCAACCATCTCACGGGTTACCACGAACTCCTTCACTTGCTGGGTCGAAGGCAATTCGTACATCACATCTAACATAAGATCTTCTGTTATCAAGCGCAAGCCGCGAGCCCCAATCTTTCTCTTCAACGCCATTTCAGCGATGGCCTCGAGCGAATCATCGGTAAACCTGAGAGAAACACCCTCAAAATCAAACATCTTTGCGTATTGTTTGACCAGGGCATCGGTCGGCTGGGTCAAAATCTTCACAAGGGCTTTCTTATCCAACTCATGCAGAGCACAAACGATTGGAAGGCGTCCCACGAACTCCGGAATCAACCCATACTTGATCAGATCCTCCGGAAGAACTCGAACCAGTAATTCCGAGTCCTCTTCATCTTGAGATCCCCACTGAGAGGAGCGCACGTTCGGGTTGAACCCCATGCTGCTTCGGCCGACTCGCTTCTTGATCGTTTCCTCCAGGCCTACAAAGGCCCCGCCACAAATGAACAAGATGTTGGTGGTGTCCACCTGCACGAATTCCTGATGAGGGTGCTTGCGTCCACCCTGAGGAGGCACATTGGCCGTGGTCCCTTCCAATATTTTCAGCAGAGCCTGCTGAACTCCCTCGCCCGAAACATCCCGGGTGATCGAAGGGTTCTCATCTTTTCTGGAAATCTTGTCGATCTCATCGATGTAAATGATCCCCTGCATGCATCGATCACGATCTCCACCCGCAGCCTGCAGCAACTTGAGAATGATGTTCTCCACATCCTCGCCGACATATCCGGCTTCCGTTAGAGTCGTGGCATCGACGATGGCAAACGGGACTGACAACATTCGCGCCAGGGTTTGGGCCATCAGAGTCTTTCCCGTACCGGTCGGACCGATGAGCAGAACATTGCTCTTGGCCAGTTCCACATCCTGATGACGCCGCCGCCCAATCTTGATTCGTTTATAGTGGTTGTAGACGGCCACCGCGAGCTTCTTTTTACACACCTCCTGGCCGATCACGTACTGATCCAGAAACTCCTTGATCTCGATCGGCTTGGGCAGTGTTTCCTTGACGGAGGAGGCCTCCGTCGTCATGTCATCAGAGATGATTTCGTTGCATACGTCCACACACTCATCACAGATAAATACCGTCGGGCCTGCGATCAGCTTTTTGACGTCATTCTGACTTTTGTTGCAGAATGAACAGTGAAGAATGTCTTCGGCTTCCTTTTTCATCTTGAATTTTGAAGTCTCAGCGCACTCCTGAGGATTTCCCTATTTAACCCTTTACGGATCCGATATCAATGATCGTTCGTGGAATTCTCAGCTAGAACCTGCTTTTCAATAATCTCGTCAATTATACCATATTCCTTGGCCTGCACTGCCCCCATGATGAAGTCGCGATCCAGGTCCCGGGCGATCTTCTCCACCTTCTGTCCCGTGTGCTTGGCCAGAATACCGTTGGTCATCTCCCGCATTCGGAGAATCTCCCTGGCGTGAATGTCAATATCTGCGGCCTGGCCTGAAAGCCCTGTCATCGAGGGCTGGTGAATCAACACTCGGCTATTGGGCAAGGCAAACCGTTTACCGTCGGTACCGGCTGCCAGCAACAACGCTCCCATCGAGGCTGCCTGCCCGATGCAGATCGTCGTCACATCGTTCCGGACAAACTGCATGGTGTCATAGATGGCCAGCCCGGCCGTGATGGAACCACCGGGTGAGTTGATGTAAAGAGAAATATCCCGGGTTGGATCCTCTGCCATCAAAAACAGAAGCTGGGCAATCACCAGGTTGGCCACACTGTCATCCACGGGCGTGCCCACGAATATAATATTGTCCTTGAGCAGCCGGGAGTAAATATCGTAGGCTCGTTCCCCTCGGCTCGTCTGCTCGACAACCATTGGAATCAATGTCACGTCTTTGCTCCTTGATCTTGTAGAGGCCTCTTCCACGAACGGCCTGGGTTCAGCTGACCTTGTCTATGTCTTCAGGTCAGGCATCAGATATTTCGGCACTATCCACCAAAATCTTCATCGCTTTTTTCTGGATCAACTGGGTTTTTAGACCCTCCATACGACCCTCTTCCTGGAAATACTGCTGCACCTTTTCCTTGGGCTGCTCCATCGATTCAGCCATCCCCTCTACCTCGTGCTCCATCTCCTCGGAGGAAACCTCGATCTTCTCACACCGACCGACCTCGGTGAGCGTCAGATTCGCCTTCACCTGTTTTTCGGCATCCGGGCGGAAATCTGATCTAACCTTCATCCAGTCAACGTTGGCCTTGCTGGGATCCATACCCTGGGAGGCCAGTTTGTAGGCCAGGTCTCGCAGCATCCCATCGATTCTATTCTCAATCAAAATTTCGGGAACTTCGAAATGAGTACTGCCCGCCAACTCCTCCAGCAACTTGTTCCCCAGATCGATTTCACGGTTCTTCTCTCTCTCATCTCCAAGACGTTCTTCGATCTTTTCTCTCAGATCCTTGACCGTTTCGTGCTCACCCAGATCCTTGGCAAAATCATCATTGAGCTCCGGCAATTCCTTTTGCTTCACTTCACTCACTTTGACAGTGAAAAGCAGCTTGTGCCCCGCCAGTCTTTGCTCCGGATAATCTGACTCGTATTGAACCTCAAAGGTTTTCTCTTCACCGACACCCGTACCCACCAGTGCGTTGTTGAAGGCCTCATGGGTATGTTCTCCTCCTACCTGAATGACCACTCCATCCTCCTGGAACGGCTCGCGAGGGCTCTCCACCTCCTCCTCCTCATCCAGGTACTCACCGTGAAGATCAACCACTGCGTAGTCACCCTCAGTGATGGGTTGACCCTCCACTGCAACCAGCCGCGAGTGCATTTCGCGCAACTTGTCCAGTTCCTCATCCACATCTTCAGGGGTCACGGGCTTGGACTCCACCGTCACTTTCAAACCGCGGTATTCGGGTAGCTCAATTTCGGGCTGAACCTCAAAGTTGGCCTCGTATACAAGGGGGTCCCCTTCTTCGAAGGTGAGATTTTCCAGACTGGGTTCGCCGATCGGCTCCACCCCTTTTTCCTGAATCGCCTTCTCATAAGATTCCGGAATCAGTTTCTTCAGGACATCACTGCGGATGCTCTTTCGAAAGTGACGCTTGATGAGTTCGACCGGGGCCTTGCCAGGACGAAAGCCCGGAAGACGTGCATGTTGCTTGTATTGGTCAGCGACTTGATTCATTTCTTTCAAGGCGGTACCCGCCGGAACTTCCACTTTCAGACGCTTCTTGACAGTGGTCACATCTTCCAGCTCAACCTGAATTTCCATAAGTCTTTTATTGTATCAAACAGATCAGAGGACAGAAGTTCAGGGCAATTGGGCGTGTGCCCTGTCTGCACCACGAGCGGCTTCCGAGTCAGAGAGTCTGAGGTCTATGTCAGTTCACGTCGATAAGTTTGGACAGAGATTCCAAGACATCCGGATCGAATTTCCCCTTCTTGCAATCTCGTCCCATTTCAGAAAGGGCCGCACGATTATCCCATCGATCCCGGTAGGGGCGCCAGGAGGTCAGGGCACTGTAGGTATCCACCACACTGAGAATTCGTGCACCGATCGAGATGTCGTCTCCGGTGAGGCCATCAGGATAACCCGATCCGTTAAAATTTTCATGGCTGCCCTCGACGATTTCCAGCAGACTCTTGCTCTGATATCCCATTTTCCGAATCATGCGTGCAGATTCCCGACTGTGTTTGGCGACCTCACTGAATTCCTCTTTACTCAAGCTCCCGGCCCGGTTCAAAAGATGATGAGGGATAATGGCCTTCCCCAGGTCGGCCAGATAACCCGCCTGTACGAGTTCCTGTTTGGCCTGAATCGTCAAGTTGAGCTGATCGGCCAACGCATAGGCAAGAAAACCCACCACGCGAGCATGTCCCACGGCCCCGTCGATGACTTCCATGGGGAGCACGATATCTTCAGGAAACGCAAAAGCCTCTTCCACGGCCTCTCGATACTGGTCGTAGACCTTGGTCGGGATTTTAGTGGTATCCAGTAAGGGGTTTTTCAAACCAAGGACTTCGTACAGGTGCAGTCGGTTTTTCTTACCTCGGAGTTCGACGGAACCCATCTGATTCCTCTGCAGGCTCACCTCGGCGTAGGCCAGCTTTAGTTCATCATCATCAGGCTCCACTTCCATGGCCTTGCTCAAGTGTTCATGCGCTTGCAGGACATCGCCGTGCTTGAAGAAAAGGTTTCCGATCGCCTTGAGCACCGCAACGTCCTCAGGATTCTCCTGAAGCTGTTCGAAATAGTTCGAGATGGCTTGAACGAATTTCGGATCCTTGGTTTCCGTGTCGGATAAAATAGCCTTCTTTCTCACGTCCACGTACCGTTCGACATCCTCAAAGGTGGTTGCGTCGATGGTTACAGCCCCAGGGGTACAAATTTCCTGAATCCGCGAGGCCAGGTTCACCGTATCGCCAATGGCGGTATAAGTTTGCCGACGCTGACCGATCAATCCGATGATCGGCTCCCCCGTGGCCAACCCCACACGCATTTGCCAGGGATAGGAACCAGCCACAAGACGCTCCTGCATTTTCAAACCCGCAACGGTGGCCATCAGGGAATGCCTCTCATAGTCAATCGGGGCTCCGAATTCCACCATGATGCCATCACCTAAATATTTATCTATGTGGGCGTTATAGGCGAGAAGCACCTCTTCCATTTCCTCCAACAGACGGTTGAGATCGGTGATTACCATCTCGGGTCGTCTGTCCTCGGAAAATTGAGTGAAGTCCTTGAGATCTGAAAACAGAACGCTGATTTTTCGTTTTTCTGTCCGGAGGCGTTTTTCGATGATCAATTTGACGACCGTCGCATCCATGGTGGAATAGAGTGCTTCTTCCACCTTCTGTTTCAAATCCTCGACGGCGTGCTTCGACTTTTCGAGACTTTCGGTTCTCTCATTTACCTTGGCCTCTAGATTCTCCGCGTGGTCTCTCAGATCGCGGTCAGCCGCCTCAATCCGGGTCTTGGTCGCCTGCAAATCTTCATTCAGTTCCCGTACCTGTTGAACTTCTGTTTTGAGCTTGGTGGTGAGTTGACCGACCACCGCTGCCGTCAAGGTCAAAAAGCTGGCCCAGGTCAGAATATTCATCCACATATCCAGCGTCGTAGAGGCCGTCATGAATGACTCGGGTTCAAGGTAGGCGTAAACGACGACCACCAGGGCACAAAGGATACCGCCAAGAAGAGCCTTTCGAACGCCAAGATAATACGCCCCCATCAGGATGGGGATGAAATAAAAATTCAGAAATGCCAGTTTATAGGGGATGAAGTAATTGATCCCGGCCACGCTGACCAGAATGAGCAAGACGAAAACCTGCTCGAAATTTTTGAGAAGATATTCTTTAACGGCGTCCATAGACTACTCTTTCACTGCGGGGTTCATTAGACATCGTACAACATAGGAAAATCAAGATCCTTCCGGTGTTTCGACCGAGCGTGAAAGGCGGACGATCAGGAGCCGTTGATAAGGTTTGCATTTCCGTGATTGACAGCGAGCAGAATCCCTCAATAGAATCCAAGCGTGATCACTGTGTGGGCCGCTAGCTCAACTGGCAGAGCAACTGACTCTTAATCAGTAGGTTCGGGGTTCAAGTCCCTGGCGGCTCACCATCTCCTTCCAATATACGTTAGCATGATTTCAGGTCCGGAGGTATGTGGATGTTGCAACGCCCTGCTGAAATTCAGCAGAATCCACCTTGTTTACAGGTGAGCGCTTCTCTGACCAGCGCGTTTCGCGTTTCAAGATTAACGTTTAACGTTTATCGAGGGAATTCGGAATGGGTCAAAGGGAACACGACCGTGTTCGCCGCTGCCGTTCCCTTTCTTCACCCGGATGACCTCGACTCATCTCACTCCTAAAAAAAACGCCCCCAGACTCGCCAGTTCCACGTACAGTAGCTTGGCAGCGTCACGGTTCTTCCACCAGCCATTGGGGGAAAACAATCCATACGGGGTAGGAAGGCTGTAAATATCCACACCCGTACCCTCCAGGGCCTTCTCGAAATTAAGATAGGTGCGGTACGAGTGATACAAAGAAGTGGTGATCACGATGGACTCCAGAGAATGTCGATCGACATAGCGTCGGAAGGCCTGAGCTTCCATCCAGGTGCTGTCTACCGATCCGGGGAGCACTTCCACCTGACTCCCGTCGATTCCCTGCTTCAAGAGAACCTCTCGATTCAGCTCATGGGATTCCGTGAAATCCACACCTAGCTTTTCAAGTTCATCGAAATCCTGCGGCAGGTCCTCCCGAAACAAGACGGCTCTCTCTGCTCGTAAATCCAGCATCAGATCGGCCGCCCCAAGGACCCGGGCAGGGGACATCCCCGAGGGAATGACGACCACATCAACCTTCTCGAAGTCGGTCCTCTGGTAAACCACAAGGCCCCCAATTCTGGCAAGCAGAAATTGATGAAAAACCAGTGCAACAGCCATAGATATACCTATGAGCATCAGGCTGTACTTGAGCTTCTTCATCGGACAAGTGATTATCATAATGGAGCTCCACATTCGCTGTCCGAGCGTTGCAGGCTCACAAAGCCAGCACCTATTCACTGACCGGGCTGAACCCGTTCAAGTGGGTTTGAAAGAGTTCTCCAGAACGGGGCAACGACTCCAAAAACAAAACTCGATTTCAGCATCGTTGCAGGGCCCCTTCGGGCCAACCGGGCCGTCACGGAACTGACCTTGAGATCAACGGTCGTCGGACCATCGACCGAACGGTCTCGTTGACCTCGGGTCCATTGAAACCTATCGCAGATCATGTCCGAGCAGCATCCAATCTCTGGTTGGCCAGAATCATCCGAGGATTCTCCGTCATCCATCTCAGCGCATCTTCCCGCCCATATTCCTTCTCAAGATACAGATACACGCCCTGTAAGTCAGGCGGCCTCCAGCGGGGCCGGTGCCCATCGGTAGCGATGACATCCAACACCCCCGCTTGAATAAGTTTCTCTGCACAATTTTTGGGCCGCGACCCTGATGATCCCGCCAAACTGCGTGCATTGACCTGAACCACGCACCCTCTCCGCCACAGCGGTTCGAGCCGCAGTGGATCCTCCTGGACGGCGGCATATCGCTCCACATGAGCGATCACCGGTAGGTAGTCGGTCGCCAGAATTCGTTCAAGGAAGGCTTCGATTTGGCGAAACGGCGAACTGAAGGGGACCTCTAACAGCAGGTAGCGGCTTCCATTGAGGGTCAATACACAACCCTGGTCCAGGGCTTCTAAAAACTCAACGGACGCATAGTTCTCTGCCCCCAAATAAACATCCATCTCCCTCAGGAAGGGAAAGGTTGAATGGTAGGGCTCCAGTTCCTCCTTGAATCGATCGAATCGATCACGGATTTCCAGAAAATCATTGTTTTTGAAGAGGTCCAGAAACATATGCGGCGTGGCCACGATCCCTCTGGTGCCTGAATCATAGGCAATTTGCAACATGACGATCGTCTCTTCAATATCGACAGACCCGTCATCTACCCCCGGCAAAATATGCGTATGTATGTCGATGAAATGCTTGTCTTCGTGCACAGTGGGTGACTTTGCCCCTGAAAAGATGGTTGGCGGTGCCAACCGTTGCTAGTTCATATCGTACAACATCCAGGCCGTCAGGTGACGATCTCCCTGGCCCAGGATCGGTTGGCCTGGTACCAGGCCAGAAGGGATTCAATTCCTTGCTGAAGACCGTATTCAGGCCTCCAGTCCAGAAGCCGCTCGGCCTTGCTGATATCCGCCCAGGTAGCCACGACATCGGCCGGATGGCGAGGTTTGTGGACAAGCTTGGCTTTGCTGCCGGAAACCCTTTCAATCAACCGAATGACGTCCATTAAGATCACAGGCTCATCTGACCCCAGGTTGATGATCTCGTAGCCAACCGATTTGAGTCCCTTGATGGTCCCCCTGGCGATATCCTCTACATAAGTAAAGTCCCGCGACTGCTGACCGTCGCCGAAGACCGTTACTTCCCGTCCTTCACTGATCCACTGAACGAATCGAAATGGACTCATGTCCGGACGCCCTGCAGGACCGTAAACCGTGAAATATCGGAACACCGTTATGTCAATCCCATGAAGATAATGATAGGTGTGGCAAAGGGTCTCGGCGCCTTTCTTGGAGGCGGCATAGGGCGAGAGAGGCCGATCAGAGTCGGCGTCTTCACGGAAGGGCTGAATATCCGACGCGCCATACAGGCTTGAAGTCGAGGCGAGAATGAATTTTTTGATGTCGAGTTCTTTGCACAGTTCCAGAAGATTCAGCGTGCCTGTCACGTTGGTCTGGAAATAAACCCAGGGATTCTCAACGGATTGCCGAACACCGGCCCGGGCGGCAAGATTGATGACGGCATCAAAGGGCGCGGAGCAAACCTCCCGCAGCTCGGCCTGATTGCAGATATCGACCTGGTGAAAGGTGAACTGGGGCTGGCCTTGAAGCTGGGCAAGACGCCAATCTTTCAGGCGAACATCGTAGGCGTCGTTGAGATCATCAATGCCGACGACTTCATGATCGTCGGCAAGCAAGAGCTCGCAGACCTTTGAAGCGATGAAGCCGGCGGCTCCAGTGACAAGATACTTAGCCAATGTCG